>JAEYXG010000041.1 GCA_023428585.1 Bacteroidota bacterium | reverse complement strand
ACGTATGGGAGGTCAAGTATACAAAAGATTTAGAATCTTTAAAAAAGAGATTTGATTTTCAGCGACCTACTAGAATTAACGCTATATACAAATAAATTTATCCTTTTTAAAACCGGTTTATTCGGTGAAATAGCTTGAGCCATCCCAACAATGGGTACAAAGCTTCTCCTTAGGAAGCCCAATTGCATCCACAAGGTCATCAAGTTCCTGAAATTGCAGTGTAGTCAGGTTAAGATTCTTACGAATTTGTTCCACCATTTCCTTGTATTTTGCTGAAGTTGAATCAGAGTATTCCCTGAAATCCACATTATCAGAACCTTCAAGTTGAACAATTGCTTTTCGTGTAGCAAGTTCAGCACTACTACGTGAGCGTGAAAAATTAAGAAATTCACAAGGATAAGTCAAAGGGGGGCATGCAATCCTCATATGTACTTCTTTAATACCTGCATGATAAAGATCAGCGGTATTATCCTTTAGTTGAGTGCCTCGTACAATTGAATCATCTAGAAATATTCCTCTTTTATCTTTAATCAAGGCCTCATTTGGAATGAGCTTCATCTTAGCAACGAGATCACGCATATCTTGGCTTTGTGGCATAAAACTGCGCGGCCAGGTAGGAGTATATTTAGAGTATGGACGCATTTGAGGTATCTTTCTATAATTACTATAGCCAAGAGCATGTCCTATACCTGAGTCAGGAATTCCGGCAACAAAATCAGCTTCAACATTGTCTTTTCGTGCTAATGCTGCCCCACATTTGTAGCGACAGGCATCAACATTTATACCTTCATAATAAGAGGGTGGATAACCATAATATACCCAGAGGAATGAACAAATCTGCATCTTATCACCTGGAGGGGCTAACTGTTCATACCCATCTGCGGTAATTTTTACTATTTCGCCAGGCCCCAGAAAGTATTCAGTGGAATAGTTGAGATTTGAAAAAGAACACGTCTCACTGGCAACGGCATAACCTTGGGAATTCTTGCCAATGATTACTGGTGTTCTTCCGTATTTGTCACGTGCAGCATAAATGCAGTCTTCTGTAAGTATTAATATAGAACTTGAGCCTTTGATCGTTTTTTGTGATTCTTTAATGCCTGATAAAAAGTCATCACATTCACAAATAAGCTTTACAATAACTTCAGTTGGATTTACACCAACTTGGCTCATTTCTGAGAAATGTTGACGTTTCGACAGAAACTGTTGTTCTAATTCTTCGACATTTACTATCTTACCAACATGTGCTATTGCAAATCGACCAAGATGAGAGCTTACTTCTATCGGCTGCGCCTCAAAGTCACTAATGATCCCAATACCTGCAAATCCTTTGAATCCGATGATGTCCTTTTCAAACTTGTTTCTGAAATAGCCGTCCTCTAGGCTGTGGATTGACCGTTGAAACCCTGATTCTCTGCTCCAGAATACCATTCCGGCACGTTTTGTGCCTAAATGTGAATGGTAATCTGTACCATAAAATACATCATATACACAATCACGCTTTGTGATACATCCAAAGAATCCACTCATGATCAGTCCAATTGGTTAGCCTTTTTTGTAGCTTATTATTAACTCCATATAATAAGTCCCTTGGTTAAATGGGAAATTTTGGCAAATGTATCAATAAGCATCGTGCAAAAGGTATTGCCTAAATTTGTTTTATTACCTTTTAATAGAAAATTATTTCCTGAGAAGAAGGGCCTAGCTTGTTCATTAGATGAATCAGGACTTAATGTGATGAACAAGCGTTTCCTATTTGTTTGATATGTATGTTACTATCCCTGTGTTAAATTTTGCATTTCACTCACTACTATCTTTATTTTGCCTTTTTTGTGATTTGTTATTCAACAATCTGTTCAAAAATAGGTTTGTATTATTCGCACTTAAAATAAGCAAATCGTTCTTGCACATAAGTTTATCTTTCCATTGCGGAATCATGGTCTTCAGTTGCTGGTAAATAATATTAAATAACGGGTGCGGATAAACAATTTATATAATTATGAGAGAGTTTGATCAAACTAATAATAAGCAGAGGCTTAAGATAATTGCAGCTTATAGAAAACCGGAACTTAAAAAGAGCTTATGGCAAATAGCGAATACAGTTATTCCTTATTTCATCCTATGGGGCTTAATGATATATGTAGCTAGCATATCCTGGTGGTTGGTTCTGCCATTAGCCATGTTAGCATCGGGTTTTGTAATCAGAGCATTTATCATCTTCCATGATTGTGGACATGGTGCTTTCTTTAAATCCGAGTACACGAGTGATATGGTAGGTTCAGTTATGGGGATCCTAACCCTTACTCCTTATTACAGATGGCATAATAATCACAGAATTCATCATGGCACTTCCGGCAACCTGGATAAAAGAGGGGTTGGAGATGTGTGGACTATGACCACCGATGAATTTAATAGTGCCACTTCACAGAAGAGACGTATCTATAAAGTTTACCGTAATCCTATCGTTATGTTTCTCATTGGTGGGCCATTGGTCTTTATGGTAATGAACCGGTTTACGAGAAAGGATTTTTCCAGGAAAGAAAAATACAGCGTTTATGCAACAAATGTAGGCATACTTGCTTTTGCTCTGTTAATGATAGCCTTTACAGGGGTAGTAACTTACCTGCTGATACAGGTTATGGTTATGTATTTTGCTGCCGTAGCAGGTGTATACCTATTTTATGTGCAGCATCAATTCCCTGATGTTCATTGGTACGATGATGAAGAATGGGATTACAGTACTGTTGCAATACAGGGTTCATCATATCTGAAACTACCTAGAATACTGCAATGGTTTTCAGGGAATATAGGATTTCACCACATTCACCATCTAAGTTCAGGCATTCCAAACTATAATCTTGAGAAATGTTATCGTGAAAATTTGGAATTTCAGGAAGTAAATCCACTTACCTTTTGGAGGTCTTTCAGTACTCTAAAACTAAAGCTTTGGGATGAACAATCCCAGAAACTTATGACGTGGTCAGAAGCTAAGAAGAATGAACTTAAGCTTGATCCTACCCATTCGAACTGACACTTTAATAAACGATAATCTATTGTTTCAAATGGATTGCAAAAAAATACTTCTTTTAAAAGTTACATTATAACATTATGATGATAAATAGGATATAAATTACCTGATAAGTTTCAGTCGGGTTAATTTCTTTGTGTTTTAACTCATCTTTATCAAAGGCTATGCCGGAGCTTTTGAGAACCTTGATCGTTAGTGTGGACAATTATTTGAAAACTTATACTAATAACCGGTAAAATGAAATATCTAACAATTGCAATCCTGGCATTTTCAGTTAATGCTTATGCACAATTCCCAGCCAATGAATTAGTTGTTTACTCTAACAGCCCAGCAGCCGGAGATGCTTTAACGGTTTATCCATCAGCTCTACCCGACAATATTTGTTCTGGTATCACTGTGCAGTTGAATGCAATACCTGTCGGTGGGTCTGGTAACTATACATACTTTTGGACATCAAATCCTCCGGGATTTACTTCTGATTTGCCAGATCCGAAGGTAACACCACTGGTAAGTACCGATTATTCAGTTGTCATAAATGATGGTACTACTATTACTTCAGGAAATGTTATTGTTACAGTAAAACCTTTGCCTGTAATAGATTTAATTCCATTACATGATGCAAATATCCATATAATAAGTCAAGGGGAAATCAGTGTCTGCGCTTTTCACTCTATAACACTAGATGCTGGGAATCCGGGCTCAACTTATTTATGGAGCAATAATTCAGTAGAACAGACTATAAATGTTGAAACATCAGGTATAGCCATTGATCTTCAGGAGTTTGATGTAACTGTAACTGATCCGATTTCAAATTGTTCAGCAAGCTCAAGCATCTCTGTATTATTCACATTCAATGACTGCACTTATGGGGTAGATGAAAAGAATCAATGTACACTGTTGACATTTTATCCAAATCCTTCACCAGATGGTAATTTCAATTACATTTTGGAACAGATGAAGGGTACAATGACTCTTGAAGTGTTCACTTCGCAAGGCACAATGATTAAGAGAGATGTCCTTCTAAATAAGCAGGATAACCATTTGAAATCAAATCTGGATTTAAGTGATCAAACTCCAGGTGTTTATTTTTTGAAAGCTACAGGCAACAATATGGTCATTCAGCAGAAACTTATAATTCAATAGATAGAGTTGTAATTTTCAACCCGGACCTTTATTAGTAACGAATGACAGGAATAAGAGCAGGTAGCCAATATTCTCCAGCAATGTCATAAATACTTGGCCATAGGGATTAATTATATTCACAGTGGCTCAAATATTCAGCAGATGAGTATGGCGATTGCTTAACTTGATTTCAGCAGAAGACATTTAACAGATAAACTGATTCTGATTTGAAAGTTAATTATTTTTACTAAGCTTAAAGTTTAGTTTAATTTTAAATTTGTCAAATCAGTCATCTCTGTTATGAAAAATGTCTATCTCTCATTTTTGATTCTGTCTCTTATATGCATTGAGTCAATAAAGGCACAGAATAATGTGCCATTAACAATATCTACTCCTCATAATTTACCAGAGTTTTCAAAGAATTATATTTCAAAGGACCTTGGTGCGAATGTTTTTATTTTCGATCAGCAAATGGACATGAACGAGATTCAGGCACTAATTGACTCAATATATAATCAACAACATCCCAGAAGCAGTGAGTTCGGTAATAATCGATATGCACTCCTATTTAAACCAGGAAGTTATCCACTTGATCTGAGAATTGGTTATTATACGAGTATTATAGGATTGGGAAAATCACCTTCAGATGTTGTAATTAATGGGTTGTTGATCTCAAAAGGGGAGAAGAACGGGAATGTTACTTGTAACTTTTGGCGTTCGGTTGAGAATGTAACTATTGTCCCTCCCGATGGCAGTATAAATATTTGGGGTGTTTCACAGGCATCCCCAATGCGTAGGGTGCATGTTAGGGGTGATATTCAATTACATGACAATGGTTGGGCTAGTGGTGGTTTTTTGGCTGATTCAAAGATTGACGGTACAATCTATGCCGGTGGACAGCAGCAATGGTACACAAGAAATGCTGAGTTGAAATCCTGGGACAAGGGCAGTTGGAATATGATGTTCATGGGCACACTTAATCCACCTGAAGCTGATTGGCCTGAAAATCCGTATACTGTAATTAATGAAACTCCGATAATTCGAGAAAAACCATATTTGGTCAATGACGATGATAAATTTATTGTCAGAAGACCTGGGCTTAGGAAAAACAGTTCAAGTGTCAGTTGGATGAATAATAACCTTTATGAAACAGAGATGTCTTTGGGTGATTTTTATATTGCCAAGCCGACTGATGATGCCCAAACCATCAACAAAGCATTATTGGATGAAAAGAATATCTTGTTTACTCCGGGGATATATGCTCTAAATGAAAGCCTTAAAATTGTAAAGACAGAAACTGTGCTTATGGGGATTGGCATGGCGACTTTAAGATCAGGCAATGGCAATGCTGTTATTGAGGTTGCTGATCTAGACGGGGTTACTCTATGCGGGCTGATCATCGATGCGGGTAAAATAAGATCGGAAAAGCTTGTTATGATTGGAGAACCAGATTCCCAGTCTGATCATAGTCAAAACCCCTCTTTTTTATACGATATTTTCATAAGAGTAGGAGGGTATGGTGAAGGGAATACTTCAGTTTGTATGGAGATCAACAGCCGGGATGTAGTTGTTGATCACACTTGGTTGTGGCGAGCTGACCATGGAAAGAATGTAGGATGGAATGAGAATGTAACAAGAAATGGCCTAGTTGTAAATGGTGATAGGGTTACAATTTACGGACTCTTCTGTGAACATTTCCATGAATATCAGACCTTATGGAATGGGAACGAAGGCAAGGTCTATTTCTATCAAAGTGAAATGCCGTATGACCCTCCTACTTCTGAAGCTTTCAAACATGGAACAACGAATGGTTATGCCTCTTATAAAGTATCTGATCATGTAACCAGCCATGAAGCCTGGGCATTAGGAATATACTGCGTCTTCTTCAAAGCACCGGTAATAGTAGATCAGGCAATTGAAACACCATTGATATTAGAACAAGACATTCACCATAAAATCATTTTTTGGCTAGGTGGAGGGCATAAGGATAGTGCCATCAAAAGTATAATTAATGGCAAAGGAGGAACGGTTAATGTAAATAGTGTTAAAGCTGTGATGGATTGATGACCTGATAGGGTATTAAAATCATGGTAAGGGAATTAATTATCAGTAACCCTATTCAAGCTATCTAGCATCACCTTGGCCATCTCAGCTCCATTTACGCCAAAGACAACTGAATCCATTGAATGAGCTTTCGAGTAGTACTCATATGCTTTTTCATAGTCTTTGGTTTTATAATAATAGTCACCTTTAGAATTATAGGAATTGGCATTATCAGGTGCTAATTCAATACACTTATCAAAAGCTGCTGATGCTTCTTCCAATTGATTATTTGCCATATAATTGTATCCTAGAAAATTATAGGACGTAATTGGGTTATTTGATTTTTCTGCTGCAGTCTTGAAAGTTTCAATTGCTGCAGCATAATCTTTTAATACATACTCTTGATAGGCACCTAGTTCATAATATCCCCAGAAATCTTTTGGATAGTGTTTAATTATTTCATTTGCTAATGAAGATATATCAGCTTTTTGGTCAGCCTGCTGGGTCATGCAAATTTGCTGTAACATCTGCTCACCTTCACTTAATTTGCTTTTATGATCTACTACAGCCTGCAGACATTGATCAATGATTTCTTCTTCACCAATAAAATGCACCTGATAAATCAAACCCAGATATTTTGCCATAAAGAAAGATGAATCCTCTTTGAGAGTCGCATTAATTAATTCCCCGGTTTTGGCTATTTCCAACCTGATCATTGATTGATAAGCCTGCTCATATAGTTCCTTTGCCTTGTCAGACGCAGAAGTAATTGGGATTAAATCATCATTTTCCTGCATTTTACAAGAGACAACAAAAAGAACAGCTATAAAAGCTGATGTTTTCAGAATTGTTTTCATGGAGTTATTTAATTTATATATTGAGACAGGTAATAGTTTAACCAAATTGTAAATATACGAATAACTTCAAGTGGATACAACTTTTAAGTAACGGTTGTATGTCTTCAATCAAATGTGCTGAGTACTGTAAGATTGAGAACACAGTAAATATATTATATAAACTAAAGAAAAGCCGCTGAAAAGCGGCTTTTACATTTAGATGTAGTTAATCACTTTTACTCTATGATAAATTTGCTGACTCCGCATAATATACCTGACTGTATCATTAATAGGTAGAGTCCATTCTTTAATTTACCGCAGTCAAAAGTATATTCACCTGGTGAGTTTACCATACAGGTACTTACCAACTGTCCAGACGAATTGTAGCACATTATTTTATCTATAGTCTGCTCATTATCTAACCTAACAATAATAAAATTATTTGCTGGATTTGGATATAAGGTAACTTTTAGATCAACAGGAGGTTCAACTGATTGATTCAATGGCACTACATCGCTGATCAGTGAGCTTTTAGCCAATGAATATTCCACATGGAGAAGTACAGCTTTGGAGGATCATCCTTCATAACTTTCAGCTACTCGTTTTCCTGTTCCTGTAAAGATGAAAGCAAGTCCACCTGTAGGCTGAAAGTCTGATCTATTGACAATTTCCTGAATTATGTTTTTAATATCAGGTGTTTGTTGTGCTGTACCTGATGCTCCGACAATACTCCATTTTAATGGTATCCAGGTTAAATTGGTGGATGTCCTTTGCCTTTGTGAGATATTATTCTGGGTATTGACAAAGGCTTGTGAGTTGCCTGATGCTTCTCCTTCAATCTTAAGATTGCAGCCTGCTGTTGATTTTTCATCAACTGTAAACTGAAGATAGGCTTGAGTGATGGTTGCTCCCTGTGGGATTCCTGTGTTGTTAAATCGCAGGCCGACAACTTGATTACCCGTTGTTTTAGTATCATACACAAGTTCCAGGTCATCATTCGTCACATTAACAATTCCCGATTTACCTTCTTCTGCATCATTATTCCCAGCTGATATCCTTAAGTCAAGGATCATAACACTGGGTGTTGTAACAGAAATATTAACTACTTCTGAGTTGGTTGATAACCCCAGATTATCAAATGCCTTACAGCTTAGTGTATAATTGCCATTTTCCACATTTGACCAACTATATTCATAAGGTGCTATTGCATCTTCTCCCAATTTAGTAGTGCCTGAATAAAACTCAACCTTATTTACAGTTCCATCAGGATCTGAAGCATTGGAAGTTATCAATACGGTTGCTCCTGTATTGTAATTAGCACCGTTATTAGGTGCAGTAATTTGAACCAATGGAGGTTGATTGGGTGGAGCCATGATATGCACTGGCGAGGAAATGGCTTCATTTCCATCTGATTGTGTCACTTTTATGTAATAGTAATCTCCGCTGACTGAAGTAAGATTGTAAGAATAAACAGGTGTTGCGTCAAATAAATACCAGTTGTAAATTAATGTCCCATTCTTGAATAGCTGGATTTGTGTAAAGAATTCATTGTCAGCGTCTGTGGCTGTTATAATGGCATCATAGTTTCCAGCTGGTACTGATGAGCCCATTTCGGCTCCATTAATCTTAAACGACAATCCAAGGTTTTTATCTAAGGTGGAATAGAATCTACGCGCAATCAGAGCGTTCATTATTTCACTACGTGTATTGGCCGGGGCAAGAACAGCCATTCTCATCTGGGTTGCTGTTCCCCAGGTTGCAGAATGATTGTCATCACCTCCTGATGCCCCAATTTTCCAACCTCTGACAAGTGCTTCATCATAATAACTTTTATTTCCATCATTGGAATAGAAACCGTCATTATAGTAGTAAGTGCTGAAGCCATTCTGATCATTCCAAAGTTCAATCCCTACGAACTTTGAGGAAGGAATGTCACTGAAGTGATCAAACTCGGTATATGCCAAGTTATCCCAACCCGGATGGTTAAAGAATGCGATTCCATTACGCGCATTAATCCATGAAAGGAGCGAATTGAAACTTCCAACAGATAGATAGCCACAGTAATCGTCAGTATTAAAGACAGAAACATGACCATAACTCCAAAAACTAGACCACTCAAACCCATAGAAAGTTGTATAGATTCCATCTTGGTTGGCACTGTTAGCCGCTGATTTGATATTGCTCCATTCGGTAGATGATAACATCTCACCGTGATCAGACAACCCAAAAAAATCTTGTTGGCCGATCTCCCGGGCATATTGATAAGCCTGTGTAGGTGTCCCCTCCCCGTCAGAATAAGCTGTATGGTTATGGAGGCTTCCATAATACACATTATAACCACCGATGGTCATCTGGGCACAAGTGGTTAAAATACTGAGATGAAAAATGAAACTTCCCAATAACAAAAAGTGAATTAATTTTTTCATATACTTGATTTTAAAGTCCTCTTAAACTGGTTGATTTGCCGTGAAGTGTTTTACAGCACATTTGGGACTCCAAGAGCTGGGGGGTAGGAGTATATAAAATTACAATTTTTTTTAAGCTAAAGCAAGTAAATATGCAAAACATTTTGTCTAAAGCTGTTTAATAAAAAAGCCGGAATTCCGGCTCTTTTTTATTCATCATGTTTACTATAATTGCATTAAGGTTACATATCCGGGAATTATTACTTGTCAACCCAATATTAAAATCTTTTTCGATATAGGTGCCTTAATGAATGAAGAATTGTTCAAGATGTTAAAATATTGATCCTTTCTTGATGAAACGCAATGGTAATTGAGTTCTTGCATGATTCAAGTCCAGATTGTCTCATAAAACAAATAAAAGCAACCTTACAAGGGATAGCTATTATTTTGCTTAAAGAAATTGCTTTAGATGGATATCTTAAATATCCTAATCTCTCACACATCTAATTGTGAAACCGAAAGATTTAACCGGGATTGCACTCCGGTTCACCTGACTGCTTACATCCAACATTCTTCGGGTCCATGCATTGTTTGGTGATATTAAATCTTCAGTAGATGTCCACCAGTTTCCAATTGTACCAATCCCAAAAAAATTACCTGTAAGACTGTTATAAATTCCTCCACCAAGTGCTGCAAATCCGCTAGAGTTGGTTCCATTTCCACTTCCAGCCCAACTGTATGTTGCCTTCAATTGAGTAGCTTCATTAGTGCCTCGATTTGTTAGTGCATTTGCATCTGTCTCCGACATTCCCAATGACATTTCTAGTTGTTTCCACTCATTATCACTAGGCAAATGCCAGCCTTCAGGAGCTGCAGTCATAGCTGCCGGCCAATTATAAAGAACACCGAACGAATCATAGTTGGAGTGAGTTTTAGCTACATTTACATCATTACCACTATAACCATAGACATAATAAAGCGGATCAGTTAATGAGTTTACACCATTGGGGTTTACTTGCGGTAACCAAGTAAGGTTTTCACCCATCCAAAGTTGGTTCCCGATCTGAATAACCGAATATCTCATTCCATCCCTAGCATCAACAAACGAATTCATTTTACCTTCAATCCAGATGTCAATTACTGACCCGGGCGTGCCTCTTACTTCAACCTTTAGCACCGATGATTCAGTTAAATCACAAATCTGAAAAGTGAAGTGTTGCGGTGAATTTGAGAAATCGGAAGGATTCAGTAGTTCCTCCCCATCGTATTCAACAACTGCTGATGAAACTGCATTGCCGTTTTGCCCTGTTGCAATATTTAGTACAAAACAATCTTCATAATCCAAAAGGTTAAAATTACCAATCAGTATGCTTTGCATCGCTGGCATTCCAGTATTTCTGGTAACCTGGGCTTCGGTGACAATATCCAGATTTCCATTGAGTAGATAATCATGAAAAACAGCTTCACTCTTAATAGAACCGGTCAAGATATCCTTATCTTTTTCCTGGCATGCTTGAAAATTTAGCGTAATTACCAAACCCAGAACAGCAAACGAAATGTTTCGAAATCCGGATAATTGAATGACATTGATAGCATTGAGCGTAGAAGCCTTCAGTTTTTTTAAACCTGCATCATTTAGTTTTTCTTTCATAATTTTGTCGTTAAATATGTGAATATTAAATATTTATAAAGTATACAACGCACATATATTCAATTAGTTTGCAGAATTTTAAAATATGCTGATATGCTTATTGTAGTATGATTTAATTCGTCAATATGTATTCAAATTAAAGTATATCTAGTTAAGCAAAGGGGACAATCAAAGGGTAGATGAGAGAAACTGGACTTTCTTGTGTATTTTTAACCATAGCAATATCAATATTTTTATAAATCAACTGCCAATATGCTTCTGATTTTTATTAAAGTACTATAAATTGTTTTCGGAAATTAGCAAAGACTTTATATGGTTATACAAACTCTACATACTTTCTGGCAAGCTATCATTATGTTTACTGTTCATTGCTAAGCTTCATTTTAAAAATATTTCTGATTACTTGCCACAAATGCCAATAATGAGAAAATGACAAAATCAGCTATCTTTTTTATAACTTTGAGGTTTGAGTTTTATTGATCTTAGTTGAGTAGATTGTAATGCATCCAAATTCAAGATATTTGATAATTAATCGGATTGTTCGCATTTTATCTCGGTTAGGAACTCAGAACTGAACCAAATGGACAATTGATGCATTAATATTGTGCTATGGGAAAAGATGTAATTCTAGCAATTGCCCTTGGAATCGGGTTGGCTGCAAGTTGCGGTTTCCGTGTATTTGTCCCTCTTCTGGTGGCTAGTATTGCGGCGAAACTAGGCTTTCTGCCACTTCAGGAAGGATTTCTTTGGCTGGGTTCATGGACTGCGATTGTCTGTTTCGGATCCGCTACTATCCTTGAAATCACAGCATATTATATTCCCTTTGTCGACAACCTGCTTGATGCCATAACGACTCCTCTGGCAATCGGTGCCGGTACGCTTGTACTTACATCTGTTCTGCCGGTAGACCATGATATGCTGAAATGGATAATGGGATTGATCATTGGGGGAGGAACGGCTGCTACAATCCAGGGAGGGAGTGTATTGGGCCGATTGGCATCCTCCAAATTCACTGCGGGAACAGGCAATCCCATTGTTGCTACAGGCGAAAACACAGCCGCCTTTGGAACATCCTTGTTGTCATTGGTATTTCCCGTCTTCGTGGCGGTGGTTGTCATTTTCATGATTATTTTTATCCTGGTGAGACTTCGGAAGAAATGGATGAAGTGATTGCGAACACAATGACTTCGCTCAGCAAATGTTGATAGTAATAAATTAATTTAAAGAGTCAAACATGGCATTGTATGCTGTTCAATAATATTGAGTCCTATCAGGAAGTTCCATACATAATTAACAGACAATAATTTTCAGAGGCTATGCTTTGAAACCAGTAAGATGGTCAGGTGATTTTCATTTTTTATACTCTGCTGAAATGTCATTTATAAAGCTTACATAGAAGTGGCTATCGGACATGGATTTGAGGATGCAGGTAAATGATAGTGTGAATAAAAAAAAGCCGCAGATGCGGCTTTTTTTTATTCTTTCTTGCTCCCCTTACTGCTCAAAGTTGCAACTTCCTAAAAATAATTTACTTAATCTGTCATCAAAAATAAACGACTCTATAAGCATTTCAGAGGATTGCAGAGCACATCCTCTGCACTTATTAAAGATGTAGAACATATTTTTTCCTTAGATTTACATCACTTAATTAATCTAATTGCCAACCTTGAATGAAGAAGACAGTTATTTATTTGCTGTTTGCATTTGCTGCAATTTCATGCACCACAAGCCGGAGCATTGAAGTGGTTAAAGGTAACTGGCTGAATGCCAATGACTCGATTGAATGGGTTTTAAGTTTTCAGCCTGAATTTGTAGTTTATAAAAATCAGTTCTGGGAATACGATAAAATTACAGGTTCAAACCGCAAAATAAAGATATTACTGAAGAACCAGGGAAAATTTGACAGAGTATTAGTTAGGATTCTTAATGGGAATAGCATTTCTGTCTGTTCGCCAGAAGGTAAGGAATGTCCATTAACCCGCAGCAAAGCTATAGTATCCGACTTTCACAACTATGACACCATTGGATTTGGTAATATAGAATTTCGGGATGCCCCTGCTGTGGTATCAGGATTTATTGAAGATTATGACCCAGACCTGTTCAACGGCACAGGGTCCGTTGCACTCTACAATGCAATGAATGGCTTTAAAAAAGAGCTTGCAGAGACAAATTTCACCATTGATACCAACGGCAGATTTGAGGTAAGCATCAGGGCGTATAATCCACAACTGGCTCACCTGGCTATTGATGGGAGCACCTATACGCAGGCAATGATCTCACCCGGAGATACGGTAATTATTGGTTTCAACCGGTTACTTAAAACATTGACAGAGGATAACAGTAAATGGGAAGGTATACATGACGGTGAAGTCAACCATTATATGGGCAAATATGCCATGCTTTCAGAAGAGATTATTTATTTGCAACATGTATACTCGCAGTATATTGATAAAATGCCCGTTATGAAAATCGAAAATATAGACCAAATGCCACAACTTGACTATATCGGTTGGCGTAAAAAGGTTTATACGGATGAAATGCAGGAAATGGATTCATTACTATCCGCATTAAGATGCAGTAATAAGGCTCGTCAGTATTTCAACATATTTCTTGAGAATGAACTTCTCTCAAACCTTTACCGTTATCAGATAAGTGGCTCTCGTATACAGCAGCTGGGTCCCCGGTATACCGGTCAGATACCTGAGGCAGAATTTTCGGTTACAAACATGCTTAACCAGAATTATCTCTCTTTTATTAATTACCTGATTTTCTACGAAGCACAGAATCCTCTGGGCTCAGGCATTGATGCGGTTAGTAAATACTATGTTAATTATTTATTGAGCAAAGTAAAGAATACTGACGATCATCAATTGATAATCAACCTACTTGAAAAGCCGGAACCAATACCGGATGATTTTGACAGCAGCAATAACGAAGATCTATTAGGATATGACAGGTTTATAAATAGGAAGATATCTGAAATGAATAAGGATTATAATAAGATTATGGGATTATACAGTGACCTGATACCTGACAGTGTTATGAGAAAAGCGTTTTTGCACGGACTTGACAATACAATGCAAAAATATGGCCATAACCTCCTTTCACAGATAGCTGCAGCATACCGGAT
>JAEYXG010000015.1 GCA_023428585.1 Bacteroidota bacterium | reverse complement strand
AAGCATGATCTGGGATCATTGGTTTCATACGAGATGGGGAAAGTATATCAGGAGGGGCTGGGAGAAGTTCAGGAAATGATAGACATTGCCGACTATGCAGTTGGTTTATCAAGGCAGCTTTATGGATATACCATGCATTCAGAAAGAGAACAACATAGGATGTATGATCAATATCATCCACTTGGAGTTGTTGGCGTAATATCAGCCTTCAACTTCCCCGTTGCCGTTTGGGCATGGAATGCAATGATAGCCTTGGTATGTGGCGATGTAGTAGTGTGGAAGCCTTCTTCAAAAGTGATGCTGAGTGCTGTGGCTGTTCATAAAATCATTGAAAAGGTGCTAGTTGACAATAATGTGCCCGATGGTGTATTAAGTCTTGTTGCCGGTTCTTCATCTTCCATTGGCGACCTGATGCTTAACGACCGCAGAATACCCTTGATATCAGTTACCGGTTCAACACGTGTAGGTAAGCATGTAAATAAACTGGTGGGTGCCCGGCTTGGGAAAACTATTTTGGAATTAGGCGGCAATAATGCAATTATAATATCACAACATGCCAATCAACAACTTGCACTCATGGGCAGTTTGTTTGGCGCTATTGCAACTGCCGGACAAAGGTGCACTACTACCCGAAGATTAATCATTCACGAGTCGGTTTATGATGAATTCAGGCAAAGACTCATTGATGCCTATAAGCAATTGAGAATAGGACATCCATTACAGGAAGGCGTCATACTGGGACCATTGACTGATAAGGATGCAGTTAACCAATTCACCATAGCACAACAAAAGGTTAAGGAATCAGGAGGTACAATTGCTTATGGTGGATCAGTACTTTCAGGTGAAGGATATGAATCAGGCTGCTATGTGATGCCCTGCATTGCTGAAGTGAAAAATAATTACCCGATAGTTCAGGAAGAAACCTTCGCTCCTATTGTGTACCTCATTAAATACCAAACCATTGAAGAAGCAGTAAATATCAACAATGATGTACCACAGGGGCTTTCGTCATCAATCTTTTCGAATAACATCATGGAAACAGAGTATTTCCTTTCACACAGAGGATCTGACTGCGGTATTGCCAATGTAAACATAGCAACAAATGGAGCAGAGATTGGCGGTGCCTTCGGTGGTGAGAAGGATACAGGCGGCGGCAGGGAATCAGGTTCTGATGCCTGGAAAGCATATATGAGAAGGCAAACCAACACAATTAACTTCTCTACTGAATTGCCGTTGGCACAAGGTATTAGCTTTGACCTATAGACAGGGAACATTGACATCACTTAATTGATGCCTTTAGTAAACATATTGCATGAGTTAGGGTTAGTTAATCAAAACTGACAGTGAAGTGCATTGAATGTTCCGATGAAGAGTATCAATAGTCACACCTGTCTTCATACGATAGTAAAGCTAAGTAATACTTCTGAACATCAATGTTGGCTATAACCGGATTATCAAAAATTGCAGATGCTGTAAAGTCCCTAATTAATTCAGGCCATGATCGATCGGTAAAAGCAAGGAAAAATATTATTATCTCCTTTTTTATCAAGGGAATAAGCATTGTAATTGGTTTCATTTTCGTACCACTTCTTATAAATTATCTAGGTACGGCAGAGTATGGAATATGGATTACCCTAAGTTCCATTATTGCATGGATAGGTTATTTTGATATTGGCCTAGGCAACGGTTTGAGAAACAGGTTCGCTGAATGCATGGCAAAGGGTGAACGCTTTCTTGCCGGAATATACGTTAGTACCACCTATGCCGCCTTATCACTGATATTCGGGCTTTTTTTCATCATATTCCTCTTGATATCCCCACATATTGACTGGTCAGCAGTACTTAATGCACCGATACAGATGGCGCATGAATTAAGGTTGCTGGTTCAGATTACGGTAGGGTTCTTTCTGCTGCGGTTTGTACTGAAACTTATATCTGTTATAATTGTCGCAGATCAGCGACCTGCGCTGAGCAATACCTTTGAACCCATAGGGAATTCTATTTCTCTGATCGGGGTGCTGCTTTTAATGCATTTTACCCAACCTTCCCTGGTAAACCTGGGGCTTGTTTTGGGAGCGTCTCCAATTATTGTTCTAATTGTTGCATCCCTATATTTTTATAATTCTGATTATAAGGATTACAGGCCTTCACTGACAAAAGTTGATTTTCATTATTTTAAAGATCTGGCGGGATTGGGATTCCATTTCTTCATAATACAAGTTACCGTAGTAGTGATAATTTCTGCCAATAACCTTTTAATAACACAGATAGTTGGCCCTGAGGCTGTCACTTCCTATAATGTGGCTTACAGATATTTCGGCTTGATATCAATGCTCTTTGTTATCATAACCAATACTTATTGGTCAGCTTATACGGAAGCATTTGTTAAAGAGGACTTTGACTGGATACGAAAATCAACCGGAACCTTGATTAAAATATGGTATGGAATTGCAGTATTGCTTGTTATTCTGTTGATATTCTCGAACCAATTTTACTTACTGTGGGTTGGCGAGAAAGTTAAGGTATCATTTTTGCTTTCCTTATCCTCCGCAATTTTTGTTCTTATTAATGTCTGGGTGAGTATATTTACCTATTTCATCAACGGCACCGGGAAGATCAAACTACAGTTATATATTACTGTTTGTACAGCCGTGATAAGCATTCCATTGGCAATATTTCTTGCGAAAACACTTGGAATGGGAGCATCCGGCGTTGTTTTGGGTTCATGTCTGGCTTATTTGCCACTGTCAATCATCTTGCCCATTCAATACCGTAAAATCATTAATAGGAGAGCTACCGGAATATGGGGGAAATGATAGGATCACAATCCTACTGAATAAGCCTGTGAAAGCAGCAGATAACTTATTCTCCAACGATTTACTACCCGGCAACAATAATTTTCACTTCAACTATAACCAAAAGTTATTGAACAGGTAATCGCAGTCATTGGCATTTTTACATTTCAATTGGCCAGATACTTAGATCTTCCATTCTTTAATGAAGCCTGATGAATCAATTGATTTTTCTGATACCGCAATCGCTGTGCGAGCACTTCATTGCTCTTTATATCATTGGCTAATTTGCTGGTAAACAACCTGGCTCCTTTTCCATTAAGATGGGATGCATTATAAAAATATTCCTTTTTATAGGAAATTGGATCATCAGAGTAATCAATAAATGGAATACCATATTTAGTGGCGAGAGTGCTGAAAATATTCATTATTTCAGCCCGATTCTTGACAAAATCCTGCCCTTCAATGTATTCAGGAGTATAGATTAAGGCAATGGCAATTCCCATATTGCTGCATTCTTTCAAATAGTTTTCAAACAATTCAACGGAAGAAGAATCAACTTCCACTCTATAATCTGGGTATTGAGCTCTGGCTTTTACCAAATCGTCAGTCCATGGAAGATCTTTTGCAGCAAAACCAAGAGACCTGTCAGAATGGTTGATTCTATTGCCTTCCAGAATTGATTTAAAGACCTTTCCAATGGCCTTGTACTGCCCATAATACCTAACCAATGGAATAATAAAATCGTAGGTGGAATAGCCTTTATAGGAGCCAATCCATTGTTGCAGTTCCTTATTGTATAACATATAGGGAAGGAATTGCTCCATTTGAAAAAGATCAGACCTCTTCACAAGAGTGAACATATCAACTGAATGAATAATGAACTTCGGCTTCCTGTTATATTCCAGCAACTCTTTGTGTCTGAAGTATTGCAGCCAAAAATTATGTCCATTCAAACCCAGGTTATAGGCGCTCATCTTCAGGCTGTCCTTGATTATTAAGGGGTCGAGATGAACCATGGCTCTCGAAGATCCATAAATGGCAATATCAGCATCAATATTGCTGTTATATATATCATTCCACACTCCAAATTCACCATACCTCGAGTGCTGAAGTTGATAGCTCAGGAACCAATCAGCAATAAACATGAGGACCCCCAATGGGATGGCAAAAAGTATAATATTTTTTATGAGTCTTTTCATAACTAGAACTGGAAGTAAATAAATGTCTGGCCTTGTCCTGCAAAGATGAATATCAGGAATACAATTGAATAATAGACAGCCCATCGCACCGGGCGTGGAAAGGTAATATGCACTTTTTCAATGGCATATTGATTTTCACGACCCATCCATTCAACAATTATAAATAGGGTTATGAGGCTTATTATTATAAGGACTTTTAGAGACAAGTCAGGTACTGAGAAAAGTGATGGTGAAAAAATAGCACCAATTATACTTACCGCTTCAGTAACTGATGTTGCCCTGAAAAATATCCATGCAATCAATGTCAGGAAAAACGTCAATAGTATCTTAGAG
>JAEYXG010000014.1 GCA_023428585.1 Bacteroidota bacterium | reverse complement strand
CCATAATTGCGGTGTGCACTTAATTTACCCGAGGAGCATTCGCCATACAATCCCATAAGTGCAGTGGTAACCTGTTGCCCTGCAATTTTGCCTAAAGCAAGCCAGGGAGTTGTGGGCGTAGTATTCATTGAGGTTAAGAACCTTATATGCTTGTTGATTTTATAGTCTTCAAGTACATGTAAGTCTTTATCCAGCAAGAAAGCGATTTTTTTTACTTGTGGGTAATCAAATATGCCGGTATCTATCTTGAACACAAAAGGAACATAGGGGATGGAATTCCTTTCCAGAAAGGGCAAAAACAACCTGCTATCCTTGCCCTTTGACATGTAAATACCCATGGGTTCCTGTAAGTAACTGTTCGTTTCTTTAAAGAACAGGTCGATGGCCGACCGCAGTTCATCAATATACTCCTTATTTCCTTTTTCGGGAGTCCTGCTTACTTCCTGATAAAATTTAAGGTAACTATTCTTCAAGTTTTGACGAATCCTGATATCAGAAGGAAGGACTAATTCTATTTCTTTGAATTCTGTTTGGCGGTAAGCAGGATATTCATAATGAATTATTTGTGCGATGGATTCTTCGTTTACTGTAATCGGGAGGTATGGATTTGTGGAGAGGGAGAATATATTATTTGATACTATGAAGTCATTGGCCCTCTCATATACAAAAACCCGGTTAGCGCCATAGCTATCGGTTATTAAAACAAGCTTGTCCTTTTTTTTGATATATATAAAACCAGAGTATCTGCCATTGTACAACTTAAGTTTGTCATACTGTTCATTGCGTGCAATCTCGAGTACTTCCTTTGCAAGATCTGTAGAAACCAGTTGTTTCTTGTTTCGCTTAAGCAGTTCGTAATCGTAGAAAGTGCCTTCCATGAATGAGAAGTCATCATCTTCTTTAGTGAAACTGGCGCAATTCATCTTTGGAAGCAACTCAGGCAACAGCAACGCAAATTTATATTTCCCAAGGTCAAATATATGCGTGTTCTCACCAAAGCCGGCAAAGAATCGGGTAATACCTTCCATTAGAATTTCAGTTGTTCTATTATTGTCAACTGTGCTTTCTATTAAAATGTATCCGGGTAAGCGGGATGGGAAATGTTCAGTTATCTCGGTTTGATAAATGTGCTCTTTCATTTAGTGGTGTTTTAACTTAAACGCACAATATTCATAATGGTTGAGAACTTATAGGATTCTTTCAACCCGATAAGAAGCTCTTCAATCATATTGAGCTGATTGCCATGAAATCGGTGATGAAAGAGGATTCCAATGACTGAAGTGAAGCGGGATGATTGGTCAATTTGAGCCATTATGTCGTTTTTAGAATAGTGGTTTGCAGTGTTTGCATCGATATAGCTCTTTATTAGGTTGGCTGATACCGATATTTCCTTAAACCTATAGTGGTTTCTGTATTTGTTGTGATAGCTGATTTTCTTGCTGAGCAAGAATTCCCTGTTGATTAAATTGCCCAGGTTGTTTTTAAATCTATTCTTTAAAGAATAGTTTATTTTTGATGATATTGCAAGATATCCCAGTTCATCCAGGGCTTTTAGTGTGTATGCATTGTATGTCCCATATGGAAATGTGAATACGGAATCCCATTGATCGCCAAAGTATTTATCCATTAGGTCTTTGCCTTTTTTTAATGTATCCAGTTGATCATTGAATGATCGGTTGCCTCCAAATTCCATTTTCATTTCGGGTTGATTTCTATTGTGATCATACCCATGTTGAATAATCTCAATCAATGTGGGATTTTGTTTTTTGACATCTATTAGCCAACTGACAACTTCAGCAGTGACATTTGCAGGTTCTACAGCATGGCTAATAGGGACATCATGTTTAATGCAAAGGGCAGTAAGGTTCATAAGTTCCTTATCAAGTTTATTTCTAACATCATCATTCCTAAGAAAGATTTGTCTTGCTACAGTCATTTATTGAATTGATTTTGATATAGGTTATACGTTTCTTGTCCGATTAATTCCCATGAAAATTGACTATATGCCCATTCCCTGATATTATTGCGATTAACAGTTAAATTAAGGTAGAGCGGCGACTTGAAGTAGGCGGAGATGCATTCGGCCATGCTTATTACTTCAATTTCTCTAATTAAAAAGCCCGTTTTACCTGGTATAATGTCGTTTTCAAAGTTCCCAACCTTTGTAGCCAAAGCAGGTAATCCAAAATTATAGGCTAAGAAGAGTACTCCCGATTGATAGATTTCTCTGTAAGGAAGTATAATACAGTCGGCAGCCATGAAGTATTTCTCAATGTCCTGATCCTGTATAAATTGAATATGAGCAATTATCTGTTTTTTAAGTGCTGAATTTTCAATCTGTTCTTTAATGAGTCGCAAATAATCTTTTGATTTTGAATTGCCGGCTATTAGCAGATTTATCTCTTCTTTTAGATTAGCCGACAGATAATTAAGACTCTCAATCAGGATATCCAAGCCTTTGTAGAAGTCAATATTGCCAAAGAAGAGTATTACCTTTTTTGAATGTCCAATCTCCAAATCAGTTCTAGAAACTTCTTGGCTGAACCCCTTGGTAGAAACCATATTATTCATTCCATGCTTGATCACTGATATTTTACCGGGCTTGACATTAAACTCCTCAACAAGTTCATTCTTGCTCTTGACAGTATGAACAATAAGATGATTGCATAAATTATAGAGCATATGCAAGGTAAAACGGTTGTAGAAAGAGTCCTTTTTGTCTCTTTGACCGGCATTTACATTGTGAACCGTAAGAATTACCTTATGCCCTCGCAGGCGTGCTATAACCGGAAGCAGAATTCTATCGGTAAAAAAGAACCGGTCAAGCCACTGAAAGTGAATTATTCTTGGTTTTGTTGCCAGAAGGTGCTTTGACTGGAGAAAATAGAAGTTCAGGATGTTGGTTGCCTTTTTCAGCCTGGAAGTGCCCTTCTTTTGGTATTTGTAAACACTCTGGAAATGAACTTTATCCATCTTCTCAAAGAATGGTTCTGCCAGGTCTATGTCAAGTATTCGTATCTTATCAAGTTTGGTAGTCGCAAGTCCTGAAACCAACCCATACAAGTAATCCGACTGTCCGGCACCATTTAATATTGACACTTCCATTGCAGTGAGGTATTGTTTTTACTGATTTAGGTAATTAATTGAGGGGTATATTTGAGTTTAGTCGGGATTCTTTCTTTGATAATCCAATCAGATTCAGAAACTTCCACTTTATAAAGCCACCTATGTAGTAACAGTATTTATGTACAATGGTTTGATAGGCAAATATTGAGGTTGCGTATCGCTGATAAAATCTGATATCTTTCAAGATATGGTAATTTGATTTTATATCGGTTAGGGATCTGATTAGCAGTTTGGTGCTGTTTTGATGCATTAACCCGGAATTGCTTTTATCATTCCATATCTTAAGTTCAGGGTAAACCATTATTTTATATTCGGCAAGATTAGCCATGAAGGTGAAGTCACTGTCGCCGTGGTATTGTGGAAAGTTCTTATTGTCGACATACCCTATTTTATCAAAAACGCTTTTATGAATAAAAGTGCCCATTCCCGGCAGCCAGTCAACCTGAATGGCTTCGTTATATTGATCCCGGTCGATTTCATTCATCCCAATCATATACTTATTGCCATTCCTTGTGTTAAAGATTCCGCCCATTGACCAGATTTTATTTGGTTCATCGGCGTAATAAATTTTTGATCCTCCAATATAAACGCCATTTGAGTCAATGATTTGCATCAGATTCACCAGATAGTCGGAAGAGGGTGAGATGTCGTTGTTCCACCAAACTACATATTCTGAATTTAGTTTTTGAAGAGCGAATGTTGTGCCTATATTGATTGCCCCGCTCCACCATAATGTCCCATCACCAAACAATACAATGGTTTGCGGATAATGCTCTTTTATCCATTCAGCCGTATTATCTGATGATCCGTCATCAATGACAATAATGTGCACTCTTTCAGTGAGATCATTTGCCAACAACATACCGAATAGGGTGTTGAGGCAGTTGGATGTGTGCCGCAGGTTATTATGGACCGGAATAATTATGGAAATGTTATTTTGCATCTGTTAGTTCCTGTTCAAATAATGATTATCATTGAAAGCTTCACTTGGCTCATATTCATGTTCATTCTCTATGTCTGCTTCTTCATCGGCAACGCTTCTATCGTGTTTATCTATATACATAATGTAAAGAGTGAAACAAATGGCCACAATTGAATCTGCCTGTGCAAAAGGCCCCCCGCCAGTAAAAAGAGTGAGTAGAATGCTAAGGTAGAAGTACTTGAAATAGGCGTAGCTTGTGTTTGTTTTACTAAAGATCATTCTAAACAGAATAAGCAGGGCACCAAGCGCAAATAACGTCCCAAAACGAACATAATCGCCTATTAAGCCTATATCAGATTGATAAAACCCATAGGTGTCACGATACATCTGTATCATATACCCGTAAGAAGAATTATAGCTATCAGCTCCATTGCCAGTAATATAGGAGGCCGAATTTGGAAATAACTCGGTAAGAAAGAATACAGCTGCCCTAAGTCTGACATTTTCCTCCAGTGTTTCACTTTGATCTTTTGACAAGTCAATTAAACTGATGAAGATCTCCTGGAAAATGAAGATTATTGGAATAACCATTGAAACCATCAGCATCAGTATCAGTATTTTTGATTTGATAGTCTTGCTGAAAAGTACATTAATGATTGTCAACAGCATGGTAGAAAAAATAACCTGTCGCGTGCCCATCAGAATTACTATACTTACGAATAGGAATACTGCCATTAGTTTTCCAACAGAGAATGATTCAAACAGGCGATTCAGCGTAAGGAAATATGCAAGAATGAGAAAAAAGAAACCCGGTAAAAATATTCTGACTGTTTCACGCACTTCAGCAATACGCACATCAAAAATCACTGTTGGGTGAACCATGTATTGAATCAGGTAAAGGATTGAAAAACCGATCCCAAACCAAAATATAAGTTCTTCTATATCTTCAATAGATGCTTTGATAGAGTGAAGAACCCAATATGCCAGATAGAAATACATAAATCGCTGTGCAATGAACGTTGTTGAAAGTGATT
This sequence comes from Bacteroidota bacterium, assembly GCA_023428585.1. Classification (GTDB taxonomy): domain Bacteria; phylum Bacteroidota; class Bacteroidia; order Bacteroidales; family Lentimicrobiaceae; genus Lentimicrobium. The sequence continues at coordinate 1,491 of JAEYXG010000014.1, read as the reverse complement.
GGTCATGCCCCCATTGAGCCATAAACATGCTTAAAAATACTCCGCCAAGAATTAGCAATAATTCGAGGTTAAAGTGTTTTTGAAAATCAATCTCTTTCTGATAAACCATTTGAACTACCAGTATCACAGCCATCAAGGCAATGCCGGCAAGTTGGAATATTTTAATGAAGTTGCTTCCCAGAAAGGTTATGTTAAATAACTCTAGTGCTGAGATTACAATGAAAACAATAATCAGTTTTTTACCCATTTATTACCAGCAATGCATAACAGTTCAAATAGATTGGTTTGCTGAACTGCCAGGAACAGGAATATTCACTTATTCTGGTATTTAAAAGACAAACCGGGTGATATTGTTCAATGGAGATGTGAAATATTGATTTTATTGTGTTGCCGTTGATGACAAAGTAAAATGATGCAATTATTTAAAAGAATCATGTAACATAGTTGTGGTTGGTGTAGCTCACATTTGCATTCCAATTTCAGTTGTCAATTATTTTTTGTGTGCATTCCATGCGAGCTATCGGGAGGTGATCAATCGGAAATTAATTTCTTTAAAGATGAATCTTAACATTTTATAATTATCGGTGTTTAGAATTTCATACTCACATTTTAATATTAATCGTAGCGATGTTATTCAACTCCATTGACTTTGCGATATTTTTCCCGGTTGTATTTATTTTATACTGGTTTGTATTCAATAGGAATCTCAAACTTCAGAACACTCTGATCTTGATTGCCAGTTATATCTTTTATGGATGGTGGGATTGGCGATTCCTGTCGCTTTTAGTCTTCAGCACATTTGTTGACTACTTTGTAGGGCTGAAACTGAATACCCAGGAGAATCCATTGAAGAGAAAGTTATTGCTTACAGTATCAATTGTTAGTAATCTGGGTTTGCTTGGTTTTTTCAAGTATTATAATTTCTTTCTGGATAATTTTGTTGAAGCGTTTACTTTCTTCGGAGGAGAGATCAGTGCCCGATCCCTTGACGTGATATTGCCGGTTGGTATAAGCTTTTACACTTTCCAAACACTAAGCTACGCCATTGATATTTATAGAAAGAAGCTAACAGCAACCAATGATTTTATTGCATTTGCAACTTTTGTTACATTCTTCCCCCAATTGGTAGCAGGTCCTATAGAAAGGGCAACCAATCTGCTTCCTCAGTTTTTCAGGAAAAGAGAACTTGATTATTCCGATGCAATTGACGGATTAAGACAAATACTATGGGGACTTTTCAAGAAAATAGTAATTGCAGACAATAGTGCACAGCTTGCCAATCAAATATTCAATAATTCAGCCGATTACGGAGGCAGTACACTATTATTGGGAGCTTTTTTCTTCGCCATCCAGATTTATGGTGATTTCTCAGGATACTCTGATATCGCGATAGGAACAGCGCGGCTTTTTGGATTCAGCCTTATGAGAAATTTTGCATTTCCGTATTTTTCCAGGGATATGGCAGAGTTTTGGAGGCGTTGGCATATCTCA
>JAEYXG010000075.1 GCA_023428585.1 Bacteroidota bacterium | reverse complement strand
CCGGTATGTATATCGGTAAATTAGGTGATGGTTCATCACAGGATGATGGTATATATGTTTTGATAAAGGAGGTGATTGATAATTCCATTGATGAATTTGTGATGGGCAATGGCCGCACTATTGAAGTTGCCATCAAAGATCAGAAAGTTACAATAAGGGATTATGGTCGGGGAATGCCACTGGGAAAGGTTATTGACTGCGTTTCAAAGATCAATACCGGTGCAAAATACGACTCAAAAGTATTCAAAAAGGCAGTTGGATTGAATGGTGTTGGATCAAAAGCGGTCAATGCCCTGTCATCATACTTTTCTGTGCAAAGTATCAGGGAAGGAAGAACAAAAATTGTAGAGTTTGAGAGAGGTGAGATTATTAATGATTATCCTGAGGAACCTTGTGCACTAAGAAGCGGAACTCTCATCAATTTTATACCTGATGAGGAGTTGTTTGGACACTACCATTTTATTGCAGAGTATATAGAACAAATGTTATGGAATTATGTGTTCCTTAACAATGGCTTAACCATCTGGTTTAATGGAACCAGAATGCAAGCCAAGAACGGATTGGTTGACTTGCTGCAACGAAATATTAATGGCAATCCGATCATGTATCCTATCATCCAGATTAAAGAGGATGATTTTGAATGCGCCTTAACCCACAGCAGTAAGCAATACGGCGAAGAATACTATTCGTTTGTCAATGGACAGCATACTACACAAGGAGGTACACATCAGGCTGCCTTCCGCGAAGCATTGGTGAAAACCATACGTGAATTCTATAAGAAGGACTTTGATCCGAGTGATATTCGTCAGAGTATAGTAGCCGCTATTAGTATTAAGATTCAGGAACCCGTTTTTGAGTCGCAGACAAAAACCAAGCTTGGTTCTCAGCTAATGGAACCCGATGGACAAAGCATAAGGAATTATATAGGTGATCTGCTAAAGAAACAACTGGATAATTACCTGCATATGAACAGTGACATGGCCGAGGCATTGTTGCGCAAGATCATGCAGAGTGAAAAAGAAAGAAAAGATTTTGCCAATATTAAAAAACTGGCAAAAGATAGTGTAAAGAAAGTAAGCCTTCATAATAAGAAATTACGTGATTGCAGGGTTCATTATAACAGTAATGACGCACGCCGATTGGAAACAACGCTATTTATCACCGAAGGCGATTCGGCAAGTGGCTCAATTACTAAATCAAGGGACGTCAATACACAAGCCGTTTTTAGTTTAAAGGGCAAACCTTTAAACTCTTATGGATTAAGTAAACGGGTTGTATACGAAAATGAAGAATTCAATATGCTTCAATCAGCCTTGAATATTGAGGAGGGTGTTGAAAATCTTAGGTATAACTATATTGTAGTGGCAACTGATGCTGATGTGGATGGAATGCATATCAGGCTGTTGTTACTAACATTCTTCCTCCAATTCTATCCTGATGTCATCAAAACAGGGCATTTATACATTCTTCAGACACCTTTGTTCAGAGTCAGGAACAAGAAAAAGACTATTTATTGTTATTCAGAAGAAGAGAGGGTAGACGCAATCAAAGAACTTAGCCCTAGCCCTGAAATAACCCGTTTTAAAGGATTAGGTGAAATCTCGCCCGATGAGTTCCGCCATTTCATTGGCCCGTCAATGAGGCTTGACCCTGTGCTTATGAGAAAAGCTTCTGACTATAATGAAGTATTGTCATTTTATATGGGAAGAAATACACCCGAAAGGCAGGAATTCATTATTGACAACCTGAGGCTGGAAGAAGATCTTATTGAACAGGACGTTTCAGCTTATTAGCAGAGTGTTAAGCAGAACGGCTCTTGCAATGTTGCTTCTTTTCATAACGACATCACAAGAGGTTGGAGTTATTCATGATAACAACTGCGAATTGGTGGAATTATCATGAACAAAGCATTTCCGAAGTATTTGAATTGTCCCTGATGGGATAAAAATTACTCTATTTTTCTAAATGCCTTGCCTAGGTTATTTATAACATCAGAAGCAATAAGTGATGGTTGGGCATTTGTTTTAACAGCTATATCAGCAGCTTTACCATGTAGCCAGGTACCCAGAATACATGCTTCCAAAGAGTCATAGCCTGATGCTATAAGGCCCGCCAAAATTCCTGTTAATACATCACCGGTGCCGCCTGTTGCCAGGCCTGGATTTCCTGTAGAGTTGAAGTAAATGGTTCCGTCAGGGCAAGCTATTGTTGAATAGGCACCCTTTAAAATTACGTATAACCTGTATCGTTGGGCAAATGCCTTGAGTAATTCAATTCTGTTGAATTGATTATCGGTTGGGCTGGTTAAGCGTTCAAACTCCTTTGGGTGAGGTGTGAGTATTGAATCGGGAGGGAGAAATGGGAGCCAAGTCTTATTCTCAGAAAGAATATTCAAGCCATCTGCATCAATAATGAGTGGCACTTTTGTAACCTGAATCAGTAATTTTAGGGCTTTCTGCGTTTCTGGCTGTTTATCTATTCCGGGTCCAAAGGCAATTGAATTGTATGGTGAAAGGTCAGGAAGATTTGTGATATGTGTTTCAGAATCATCCAGACTTAGCATAACTTCGGGCACAGATGAATGTAAGGCATTCATTCCACACATAGGTATAT
>JAEYXG010000250.1 GCA_023428585.1 Bacteroidota bacterium | reverse complement strand
GGAAAATGACATGAAAAGTTTGGACTCGTAAGGTTTGGCATCAAGTGTAATTGTTTGATCATTCAAGCCATCTAGGTCGGCATATCTGATCTCATACTGATTAATAGTTGATCTTTTCCTTATAATGTTTAGTTTGCGGTATTTACCGTCGGCGGTTTTGATCAGGAAGAGAGAATCGCCAACCACATCGTGTGATGTCATGCTGTAGATTCCCCAACCATAATCGGGGTGTCCCTTTTCAAGTCGGTTGAATGCTCCGTTCTCCCAATTGGTTACATCGTTGTAGAGTTGAATCCAACCCGACATGCCGATAGTATCGAAATCATCCCAACCTTCATTTGAGCCATCGGGGTATTGGTAAAGCTCTACACCGGCACCATCGTTGGTGATTATTCCGGCACTGAAAGCTGTGGTATAGAAAGCAATATCCCAAGTATTGCGCGGAGAGGTCATAACTACCCCGTTCTCAAGTGAATAGTATACTTCATTGGCATACGAAGGGCCCATTTCAATGGTCTTGGTTTCCTGTGCATTGGCATTAATGGTTAGCATTGAAGCAAGGAATGCTACAAAACATAATTTGGTAAAAATCTTCATAGTTTTGGTTTTTAAAGTTGATGGAACTGTAGTTAACAGATCATAATATTATTTGACAAACTTGTCAAGATACTTAATAACCAGAGGAGAACTCCTTGATTTAAAGTACAGTGTATAATAATTACTATGCTATGGGAGGAGCCCGGAGTGAATAAATAGTTTTCTCCGAAACTAAATGAGAGGGCGCCAATTCAATGAAATTCTCAATTTGCAGTAATATAAAGGCTATTTCAGGAATGCCCTGATTAACCGGAACTATTGCATGAGCAAGATCAACAATGGTAAACTGGCTTATTTGAGCAGTGGTTAATTCTTCTCTTTTTGACTGTATTAATTCCGTATTTAAAGGACTACCATAAATACGGAAGAGGTGGAAATTAATAAGTGAGCTTAACGATAGGCCAAAAACCATGAAGGCCAATAAGGCTATGGTGATTTTTTTTGACGCTCTCATTGATTTAGTTTGATGCACTTCTCACTTTTTTACAAAGCTACAACAAAAAACTATTTAATTAGAAAGTACAATACGTAAATTATTATTCTGTTCTTTTAAAGGGTCTCTTTAACTGTTGATTTGTCAGTAAGCAGTTGCAAGCCATCAGATATCAATTTATTGTGTGTTTTATCAGAATTCATAAGGTGAATTAAACTTTGATGGATATCATTTGAGACTTCACGGTTAATTGACTTGTTCATTGAAAGTTCCAATAGTTCAAGCATTAGAAGCCATTCAGTTGAGAAATAGGTTTTTACCATATTCCATATTTCTGGCAGTGTACTCCCGGTAGGAATTTCACGAATGATATCCTTGTCGCGCAAATCTCTTACTTTTTGATACAACGCATATATCTCCAAGTCCTTTGCTGAATGCTTTATTTTATGTGTTGTCTCAGCCGGTGCTTTATAAGATAGCTGAAATGCCTGTGGATCTGCCGGTCCTGGGAAAGCAGAGATTACCCTATGCCCAAGTGCCATATCATATCTTCCCCATGCAGGATTAAAAAGTACTTCACCATGGTAGGAAACAGTGCAATTATGAAAAGTGAAGACTAGATTTATGCCTTTTGCTCTTCTAATAGAGAGTAGATGCCCTTTAATATTAACTCCACTGGTGTATTCCATTATAATATCCTTTCCTTCTTCAATGCCCAGTTCAATCAATTCTGCAGTTGTCATCAAGTACAGCGGCTTGCTGCTGTTTGCAATATTGCCTACCGGGGTGCCATAACCATCACGGTGAAATGCCTTGCCATGCCCCGGAAGTTCTTCATCATTGAATGCCAATGCTGTAGGACTTTTGGTTTTTAGGTAAACTACTTCATCTTTATTAAAGATACAGTTATCAAATGTTCCAGAGATTTGAATGCCGGAGTCCAATACAACAGAGGAGGTGTTACCTGAATTTTGAGCTTTGACTATCGCCTTCTTGCCACCTGTGCGGAGAGCCATACCATCAGCAAATTGATTTAGAACACTGCTCAGATGACTAAAGTCAGGGGTTACAAATAATTGTGGTTGTTGAGTGGTAATGTCGAAATTATAGCTTGCCGCCTGAATTGAGTAAGGTAATTTCTTGACGTGAGGCAAAAGGCAATTATAACTTTCACCTATGGATGAAAGCAATCCTGCACCATAGATCCTGGGAGACTTCAAATTACCTATCAATCCATATTCTACAGTCCACCAATGAAGATTGCGGATAAGTGAAATTTCAGAAGGTTCACCCATGGAAGAATCTATTTCAGCGAGTTGCCTTTCGGCAGCTGCAATTTCCTCATTAGAAGTGTATGGATCAGACTTGAGAATTGATAAATGCCGTACGGCCTCATAAAGGTCATTGTCGCGTACTGAAGCGAATGCTTTTGAGCCAATTTGTCCAAAGAATTTGAGGTATTCAGCATACTCTGCATCAGCTATTATGGGGGCATGCCCTGCAGCTTCATGTATGATATCAGGAGCAGGGGTGTATTCTATTTGATCAACAGGCCGAATATCAGCAGCAATGACCAGCACATTGTATGCCTGGAATTCCATAAATGCAGA
>JAEYXG010000249.1 GCA_023428585.1 Bacteroidota bacterium | reverse complement strand
TCATCAATAGGATTAAACTTACAGATGATCTTTCATTCAACTTTTTCACCCAATACGTTCCTACTCATTTTGGTAATGACATAGCATTGTATATACCCTTTACATACCGCAACAGCAACCTACTGGTAAATTTCCACAGGTATTCAAATAAGGATGATGCAGGTTTAGGACTCGGATTGGGATCTATAACTTAAAACTTGCCGGAAGGCTTGAAAGTGATTTGGCGGTAAACTACTGGGATCAGCCAAAATCATTCTATTCAGATGATAAAATATCCGGAGGATTTGTTAACTTTGAGTCGAGGTATAACATTAGTCAGAAATTCTCTGTTTTTTTGGCATTTGATGTCAAGACCAAAGGATGGATGATTGGAGAACCTGATTTATATGAGGATTATTCATTGCAGGCAGGTATAAATTTCAATTATTCACGAAGATAAACACAATGAAAAGTCTCATTCACTGGGCACCAAGGATACTTACAATACTATCCATTCTGCTCATCAGTATGTTTGCATTCGATTCATTTGCACCCGGTATTCCATTACTGAAGCAAATAGGTGCGTTCCTCATCCACCTGATTCCATCATTTGTGCTGGCTGCCATACTGGTTGTTGCATGGCGCCACAGGCTTACCGGAGGTATAATCTTTATCATCACTGGCCTTGTGTTGAGTCCTTTTCTTTATTCATTGAACTTCAGGAACAACCATAGTACATGGATGAGTATTGGTATTGTAGCCATCATAATCTTGCCTTTTGTTGTTGCAGGCATTATGTTTATTATTGACTACTATTATAATAGGAAAGAAAGGCCTGCAGCCTGAGCCGGAAAAGATCAATTGTTTACTTTTGATATTTCATAGAACAACCCAATGAAGGTCAAAGGAAAACACTTTAAGACAATATGGATAGAAGGCACTGATGTTTTGATGATTGATCAGAATAAGCTGCCGTTTGAATTTGCCATACATACATGTACCAACCATATCTCAACGTGCAGGGCAATAGTTGATATGACGGTAAGGGGGGCAGGGGCCATAGGAGCCGCAGCTGGTTTTGCAATGGCCCAGGCATTTCTGGCTGGCGATGATGCTCAGGATGCCAGACAACGTATATTGAATACCCGTCCCACAGCCCGTGATCTCTTTTATGCTGTTGAAAAAGTATATGCAGCTGGGCTATTGTCAACTGAACATGCTTTATCAGTAGCACAGGAGATTGCATTTGAAAATGAAGAAGCCGGAAAAGCTATTGGAATATATGGCAATGAACTTATAAAGTCGGGGGCACGCATACTTACACACTGCAATGCAGGCTGGCTTGCATTCGTTGATTATGGAAGTGCTTTGGCACCCATATATGCTGCTGCAGCAAGTGGAAAGAATATTCATGTTTATGCAGATGAAACAAGGCCCAGGGGGCAGGGCGCACGATTAACAGCGTGGGAATTGGCCAATGAGAATATTCCGCACACAATTATTCCTGACAATGCAGGTGCCTTATTGATGTCGAAAGGGATGGTTGACATGGTAATTGTAGGTGCTGACCGCATAGCAGCAAATGGTGATACGGCCAACAAGATAGGCACCTTTGAAAAAGCAATTACAGCAAGGTATTTCAATATCCCGTTTTATGTTGCCGCACCGGTTTCCACCATCGATTTGAATACCACTAGCGGCAAGGATATTGTAATTGAAGAACGGTCGCAGGATGAAGTGCTCTGGCAGACAGGAATAGACAAGAACAATGAATTACATACCGTAAATGTGGCCAATCCCGGATCCCAAGCCTGGAATCCTGCATTTGATGTGACGCCGGCAGAGCTCATTACAGCAATAATTACGGAAAAAGGTCTGCTTGAAAAAACGGATCTAGTTACCTTATTTCTTTAACAATAACTATAATGGAGAGAACATGATAACAAGATGTGAGTGGCCATTGAATGATGAGTTGATGCTGAAGTATCATGATGAGGAATGGGGAGTTCCGGTGCACGATGACCGTAAACTATTTGAATTCCTGGTGCTTGATGCCTTTCAGGCAGGATTAAGTTGGAAGACTATCCTGCACAGGAGAGAAGGATTCAGAAAAGCATTTGATAATTTCGACGCTGAAAAGATTGCCTTATATGGAGAGGAGGATTATCAACGTTTGTTGAATGACGTCGGTATAATAAGAAACAGGGCAAAGATCAGTGGAACGATAAAGAACGCCAGGCTTTTCCTTCAGGTGGTTGAAGAGTTTGGCAGCTTTGACAAATACATCTGGCAGTTTACCGGCTATACAACCATAACTAACCATTGGACCAGCAACAAGGAGGTGCCGGCATCAAGCAAGGAGTCGGATGCCATGAGCAAGGACATGAAAAAACGAGGTTTCGGTTTCTGTGGTACAACAATTTGTTACGCATTCATGCAAGCCGCCGGTCTAATTAATGATCACTCAAGGGATTGCTTCAGGTATAAGCAGGTATCCTCACAATAGTTCGTTCTAAAAAGTGAGGCCAATTAAGGAAGATCGTACAAGAAAATACAACAAATTGTAAAAGTTCGTTCGAAAAGAGGGATGATACTCAATAAATATGTCATTCAGCATAAGCATTGAGTAGATTACCTACTTTTGCACTAGTTATGTTAAATACTAAACGTTCGTTAACAGATTGGTTGCCAATAACCCGTGAAGAACTGGAAAGGCGTGGTTGGGAAGAGGTTGATGTTATCATTGTTACGGGTGATGCCTATGTTGACCACCCCTCCTTTGGAGCGGCAGTTATTGGGAGAATCATTGAAAAGCTGGGTTTAAGGGTGGCCATTTTACCCCAGCCAAACTGGCGTGACGATTTACGCGACTTTAAAAAGCTGGGAAAGCCAAGGCTTTTTTTCGGTGTTACGGCCGGTAACATGGATTCGATGGTGAATCACTATACTGCCAATAAGCGATTAAGATCGGACGATGCCTATACGCCGGGCACTGCCTCGGGTTTCAGACCTGACTATGCCTCGGTGGTTTATACACAGATACTTAAGAAGATATATCCCGAGGTGCCGGTGATACTTGGGGGCATTGAAGCCAGCATGCGTAGGCTAACACACTACGATTATTGGAGTGATTCGGTAAAACCGGGCATTCTCTCATGGAGTGGGGCTGATATGCTTGTATATGGCATGGGTGAAAAGAGCATTGTACGGATAGCCAATCATTTATCGGCAGGCAATTCATTAAATGAACTCCATGATGTGGAGCAAACTGCCTATAGGCTATCTGATGTTAGTGCCCTTGCAAGCGTTGAGGGATGGGAAACCCTTGAATTACCCGCGCACGAAGCATGCCTGAAAGACAAGAAGGAGTTCTCCAGGCATTTCAAAGTATTTGAGGAAGAGTCGAATAGATGGCAGGGAGCCCGGTTGGTAGAAAAGGAGGGTGATATGGTTACCGTGGTCAACCCCCCGTATATTCCTTTGGAGCATGGAGAACTGGATGCCTCATTTGATTTACCCTATACAAGGGAGCCACATCCCAAATACCTGAAAAGAGGAGCGATACCGGCATTTGAAATGATACGCAATTCCATCAATATGCACCGTGGTTGCTTTGGTGGATGTTCCTTTTGTGCCATTTCGGCACACCAGGGAAAATTTGTAGTCAGCAGATCAGAAAGGTCAGTTTTGGATGAGGTCAGACAGGTGGCATCGCATCCGGATTTCAAGGGGCATATTACCGATTTGGGAGGCCCTTCAGCTAACATGTACCGCATGGCAGGGGTTGATAAGAGCCGTTGCATGAAATGCAGG
>JAEYXG010000236.1 GCA_023428585.1 Bacteroidota bacterium | reverse complement strand
GCTTATGCCAATCATCCAAAGGCATTCCGGACTTATTCCCCAGATTCAGGAACTCCGGCAAGAGTCGGGCTGAAGCCACCTGATCCTTTGTTGGCAAGGCAAGAACCGAACCTAATTTCGCCAGATCGTTTCCTGTCAGGATCTCACTGTGCCTGATATGCTGAGGCAGGCTGTCAATCCCAATAGCGGGAATAAGAAGAGGTTTCGGGACTTCAAACAGAGCGCTGCCATGGGCTCTTACATAATACTCCCCTCCCATCCTGCCGACCAGATCTACCAATGTTGGGTCAATACCACCATTGACAGTAAGAATTCGTTCATCCACATGAACCATCAGTACCTCGCATACTATCAGGTTAGCAGCACCGCCACCCATACCTGTTTCTATAATATCACGCACCTTACACTCCCATTGCACAGGTGATTCAGCCACCCTGAATGGCTTGATCATCCTTGATTCAAGCATGGTGAACCCCGCTTTTTCAAACTCATTCACTCCTTTCTGGAATTCAGCACTAGCCAGATTAACCTGCTCAACCATACTGTAGGTTACAGCATTGATACACACTTCACCAACAAGTTTAAGGTTCTCAAAAGTATCCTTGGTGGTATTGTTCCTGCCTCTGCGCGCCGGTGAAAATATTATTGTGCTCGGATTTACTCCAAAGGCATTGAAGAAACTAAAGGGCGACAGATTCGGAATTCCATTTTCATCTACGGTACTTGCAAGTGCAATAGGTCTAGGCGCAATACCACCAACTATAAGACGGTGAAGTTCCTGCTGTGATATCACTGATGTGTCAAAGGTTTTATGCATTTTGCTTCACAGGTAAAATGGTTGTTTCGCAAAGTCCAAAGCCAACTCTTATATCGCCTTTTCTGCCATAACCACGCATTATAACGGTATCATGGTCTTCAATGAAGGAGCGTTCAAAATCACCAACCTTTAACGGGTTCTTTCCTCTCCAGGTAAGCTCAAGCATTGAGCCGTACGAGCCTGGTTCAGGACCGCTTATGGTACCGGAAGCACACAGATCACCTGTATTGATGTTACATCCATTGACCGTATGATGAGCCAACTGCTGACAAATATTCCAATAGAGGTACTTATAATTGGACCTTGACACTACTGACGCATCTGCACCTTCCGGCTTTATGCTTATTTCAAGATGGATATCAAAACTATGCAGTCCTTCTGACTTCAGGTAGTCCATAACCACCGGCTGCTGCTCAGGTCCTGAGGTCCTGAAAGGCTCCAGTGCTTCCATGGTAACTATCCACGGTGAAACTACTGAACCGAAGTTCTTTGAGAGGAACGGACCTAATGGTACATACTCCCACGATTGGATGTCACGGGCAGAGAGATCATTAAATAGCAGAAAGCCAAAGATATGGTCCTCTGCCTTCTCTGTCGAAACTGAAGTGCCCAACTCAGTTGACTTTCCAATAACAAAAGCCATCTCCAATTCAAAGTCAAGCATCTTGGTGGCACTGAAAACCGGAGTCTCAGCACCTTGTGGCAGTATCTGACCGTGAGGACGGTGAATTCTGTGACCTGAAACAACAATGGAAGATGCCCTGCCATGATAGGCTACCGGCAAATGACGCCAGTTAGGGAGCAAGGGATTTGATGGATCACGAAACATACTGCCCACATTACTCGCATGCTCTATACTTGAATAGAAATCGGTATAATCAGATACTTTCAAAGGCATCAACATCTTGACTACCTTATAACCAAGCATATATTTTGACTGGAATACTTGCTTATCCTGGATCTCCGTATTACTTTCATCCAGCAGATCCTGAATTCTTTCCCTGACCTTGTTAGTGACATTCTTCCCAAGGTCGATGAAGTTATTCAACACAGGCTCCCGGAACACGCTACTAAGATCAGCATCAATACTTTTAAAATAGCCATCCTGCTGCAAAGCAGCCAGGTTGATCACCAAATCACCAATGCGACTCAGAGCAACCACTGAATTATCAGGCAACTTACCAATACCGAATGGGATATTGTAAATGGAGAAATCACTCTCCGTAGAAGGCTTTAGCCATGAATATCTGGGCATAAATGAAGGATTAGCAGTCATTATAAGGTACCTCTCTTGCTTTGTTCCAGTTCAATTGCTTCAAACAGAGCTTTAAAATTTCCCTTACCGAACGACTTGGCTCCTTTACGCTGTATGATTTCAAAGAAAAGCGTGGGCCTGTCAACCAAAGGTTTAGTGAATATCTGTAACAAGTAACCTTCATCATCACGGTCAACCAGTATACCATATTTCTTCAGATTTTCAATCTTCTCATCAATGCTTCCAACCCTGTCTTCCACTATATCATAATATTGATCAGGCACTTCCAGGAATTCTATACCCCTGCTCCTAAGTTCTCCAACCGTTTTTATGATGTTATCAGTTTCCATTGCAATATGCTGAACACCACTGGTACCATAGAAATCAAGATACTCTTCAACCTGTGACTTTTTCTTCCCGGCTGCAGGTTCGTTGATGGGAAACTTGATCCGATCATTCCCGTTTGTCATTACCTTACTCATCAAGGCAGTATATTCAGTAGAGATATCCTTGTCGTCAAAACTAACCAACTGATTGAATCCCATTACATTGGCATAAAAGTCCACCCATTTGTTCATTTCACCCCATCCTACATTACCTACCATGTGATCCACATACTTTAGCCCTGTTGGTTGAGATATATAAGCAGATTTCCACTCCTTGAACCCCGGTAGAAAAGCACCACTATAATTTTTCCGTTCGATGAACAAATGAACAGTTTCACCATATATTCTGATGCCTGACGTTACCACTTCTCCATACTTATCACTAGTAATGGTTGGTGCCATGTAGGATTCAGCACCACGTTTGGTGGTCTCTTCCCATGATTTTGTCGCATCATCAACCCATAAGGCAATTGCTTTCACCCCATCACCATGTTCCATAGCATGGCGACTGATTTCATTTTCACCCTGTAATGCAGAAGTGAATACCAATTTAATTTTACCTTGCTGAAGCACATATGAAGAGCGGTCAGTGAGGCCTGTTTCCAGGCCAGCATAGGCCAGTGGCTGGAAGCCAAAGGCAGTTTGATAGAAGTAGGCAGCCTGCTTTGAATTGCCTACATAAAATTCAATATAATCGGTGCCCAGTATGGGCAAGAAATCATTATTATCTTTCATGGTGGTTTCTTTTGTTGTTGGTTATTACATTATGAATATCACTTTCCGGATCATAACGGCATTATTTCAGCTTTTACGATCTTTTTAATGAGGCATTAACAATCATATCCACGATTTATAATAATCTGGATCTTCAATTTGCATGGCTTCCTTAGTGAGCCATAGTGGTCTGAATGTGTCAACCATTACTGCCAATTCCTGTGTTGCTTTGGCACCAAGGCTCTTATCAACCGTCCCCGGGTGTGGTCCATGGGGGATTCCAATAGGATGCAGTGTAATTTGCCCCTTGTCAACATGACTGCGACTCATGAAGTCGCCATCAACATAGTAAAGCACTTCATCGGAATCAACATTACTGTGATTATATGGTACCGGTATTGCCAGTGGATGGTAGTCATACATGCGGGGAACAAAGGCACAGACTACAAAATTGTGTGCCTCAAAGCTCTGGTGTACAGGAGGTGGTTGATGTATACGTCCGGTAATAGGCTCAAAGTCGTGAATTGAAAGTATATATGGATAAAGATACCCATCCCAGCCCACAACATCAAATGGATGCGAGGCATAGTGATATGGGAACAGTTGATCTTCTTTCTTGATATAAATCAGAAAATCACCCTTTTCGTCATATGTTTCCAGCTCCGACGGTTTTCTTATATCTCTTTCACAGTAAGGGGAATGCTCTTCCAACTGTCCGTATTTATTCACATACTTTCTTGGAATTCTGATATGTGAGAATGATTCCACAATTAGCAACCTATTGTCATCACCATCAAAATCTATCTGATAGATCACACCTCGGGGTACTATAATGTGATCTCCATATTTAAAAGGCAGGTTACCATAAAGGCTTTTGAAAACACCAGAACCTTTGTGCACAAATATCATCTCCGATGCCTGACTATTTTTAAAGAAATAACCATTGGTACCTTTTGTAGGTGCAGCCAGGGAGATATAGAGATCATTATTCACCAGTACAGGAATACGGCTCTTAAGGTAATCATCAACCGGCTTTATGTTGAATCCCTGGAAACTGCGGTGTTGCATATTGTTCTGAACCGTAATCACAGGTTTTATGTCAATAGGAGGATCAATTGATAAAACCATTGTAGGAGGATGATTGTGGTAGGTAATGGAATATACATCAGAGAAACCCTCTGTTGACAGCAACTGCTCAGAGTAGAGCGTTCCATCGGGTTTACGAAACTGCGTGTGTCGTTTTGGTGGAATTTTTCCCAATGAATGATAATGTGGCATGTTCTTGTTATTTTAGAAGGCACTTTCGCCTCGCTCCAATAACAAACCCATTCAATAAATGTTTAATTCCGATAAACACGAATTCCCTACTTCAACCTTGGCAGATCAATGCATCTCAATCGTAAACGCCTGTTATCGAGAGCTATCCAGCTTGATTCATATGAGCAAAGATAAAAACAGGATTCAACATAAGAGAGTTTTCACTATTTGCTCTTATCGCCCAGCAGCGGAACAAATCTAAATGCTCCATGTGTAGATACCTCTATAGAATTATCTTCCTTTTTGGTTATTAAGGTCATTATCTGGTAATCGTTTTCATCAACAGGAATAACCATCTTGCCTCCCGGTTTAAGTTGTTGTACCAATTTTTCAGGAATATAAGGGGCCCCGGCGGTTACGAGTATTCTGTCGAAAGGGGCAAAAGCGGGAAGTCCATTGTAGCCATCACCGAAATGGACTTTCACTATACAACCAATTTTAGGCAGCATCTCCTTGGCTTTGAGGAATAGCACCCGTTGCCGCTCAATGGAGTACACCTTAGCACCCAATTAAAAAAGTATGGCAGCCTGATACCCTGACCCGGTACCTACTTCCAATACTTTCTGACTCTTCTTCACATCAAGCAGTTCCGTTTGAAAAGCAACAGTATAGGGTTGTGAAATTGTTTGGCCTTCACCAATGGGGAATGCCTTATCCTCATAAGCAAATTCAAGGAAACCTGAATCAAAGAAGAAATGACGCGGAAGGGCTTCCATTGCATCAAGTACACTCTTACTATTGATACCTTTTTTCTTTATTATCTCTACCAACTTTTTTCGTAATCCTTTGTGTCTGAAAGTATCAACAAAATTTGATGTCATCTTGAAATGTCAGTTATAATTTGCAGCTAAATTACTAATTTCGCCATGTAGAAAAACAATCAATAATCTAAAACGCTATTCATGCTCAAAATCGGTGTTGTAGGGGCAGGTCACCTTGGAAAGATTCATATTAAATGTATTCAGCAGATTGAAAAATACAAGTTGGTAGGCTTTTATGATTCTGATCCAGATAATGCGCAGAAAGTCGCCAGTGATTTTAATATTCCCGCTTACAGTAGTATTGATGATCTGATCACTGATGTGGATGTGATTGACATTGTAACCCCTACCCTTTCCCATTTTGAAAGTGCCAACAGTGCCTTGCGCAGATTCCGACACGTATTCATTGAAAAACCAGTGGTTACAACACCTGCTGAAGCACTTGAATTGATAAGGATTGCTGAAGAGGCAAATGTTAAAGTGCAGGTTGGTCATGTGGAAAGGTTCAATCCGGCATTTGTAGCCGCTGTTCCATTTATCACACAGCCCTTATTCATTGAAACACACCGCTTGGCCCAATTCAATCCCAGAGGTACGGATGTTCCCGTAATTCTCGATCTGATGATCCATGATCTGGATATCGTGTTGAGCATTGTGAAATCAGGCATACATAAGATCAGTGCCAGCGGCGTTTCGGTAGTTAGTGACACACCTGATATAGCCAATGCCCGTATAGAATTCGACAATGGATGTGTTGCCAACCTTACGGCCAGTCGTATATCGATGAAGAACATGCGCAAAACACGAATCTTTCAACGCGATGCCTATATTTCCGTAAACTTTTTGGATAAAAAAACCGAGATAATCCGCATGACGGAGAAAATTGATGAGACAGATCCCTTTGCCATGATTCTTGATCTTGGAACAGATAAAAAGCCCAAACAAATATACATTGAGCAACCCGAAATCATACCTACAAACGCTATACTTACTGAACTTGAGAGCTTTGCAGATGCTATAATTCACAATTCTATACCACCCGTAACCATAACTGATGGCTATACTGCGCTTGACCTTGCCTACCGGATAATTGAGAAAATGGAAGACGCTGCAAATCTGACAGAATAATTCTTCATTTTGGTTAAAATTTGTTAAAAATTAAGCAATAAATAAAGTATAAAGCCGTTCACACTACACGGTTACTTTATGAATATTTATATACGATGACTATATCTACACGTACACTTTTCATTTACAATATTTTCCTTGTTTTTTCCGTCATCGTATTCGCAGGATGTGAACCTAAAAATGATAAAGACCTGGTGCCTTCCTACCTTCATATTGAAAAAATTGATGTCACATCCAATTATCAACAGGGTACTTCTTCATCAAAAGTTACTGATGCATGGGT
>JAEYXG010000096.1 GCA_023428585.1 Bacteroidota bacterium | reverse complement strand
ATGGTAAATCAGAGGTCACACTTGGAGATAAATCAATAAACTTCAAGAGCCCTTATAGACGTTTGACTATGACCGATGCAATAAGGGAATATGCAGGAGTAGACATTACAGGTAAGAATGAAGATGAATTAAGAGCCATATGCAAGGAGATGAATATTGAAACTGATCCTTCTATGGGTACTGGTAAGCTCATTGATGCCATTTTTGGCGAGAAATGTGAACATCATCTTATTCAGCCTACCTTTATCATGGATTATCCGATTGAAATGTCTCCTCTTTGTAAAAGACATCGTTCCAATCCTGATCTTACTGAGCGATTTGAGCTCTTCGTAAATGGTAAAGAACTCTGTAATGCCTATTCTGAATTAAATGATCCCATTGATCAGCTTAACCGTTTTCAGGAACAATTGCGCCTATCGCAGAAAGGCGATGATGAAGCTATGTATATAGACATGGATTTTGTTAGGGCTCTTGAATATGGAATGCCTACCTGTTCGGGTATGGGAATAGGTATTGATCGTCTTACTATGTTTATGACCAATCAGCCATCAATCCAGGATGTATTACTCTTCCCACAAATGAGACCTGAGAAATCAAATGCTCCTATTGGGGATCCCGATGAGGCATTTGTAAGTATTGGTGTTCCTGAAGTCTGGATAGGTGTTTTACGTAAGTATGGATTCAAAACAGTTGCTCAGCTTAAAGAGGCTAACCCAAATAAGTTGCTTAATGATCTGGGAGGATTACGGAAAAAGTTAAAACTTGACATTCCGGCATTGAAGATTGAGGAAATCAAGAGCTGGATTGAACAATAGGGTATTGTTATCCCGATGTTTTAATTTATAGCAAAGGATTCGGAGATTATTGATGAATTAACTGTTTTTCAAAATTGATGATTTTATGTGTTGCATCACAATTCATCAAATAATGGAATGAACCAATGGAGAAATTTTTAATTGAGATATTCAATCTAATCCCATTTGTTGCCTTTCTTTGTTTTCCTTTATTGAAACTGAAGGGTAAAGGCATTCTCGCTTTTGCTATATTGTCTATTCAGGTAATACTAAGTACAATTGTTGCCTTCAAAGCATTCTCAAGCGGAGATATCCTATATAGTTATCCGGGTTCATGGATAACAGGGACCATACCGGTACGAATTGATGCACTTTCAGCCTGGTTTATACTAATTATAGGTTTTACTTTCATAACGGGTGCCTGGTATGGTATCCAGTATATGAAAAGGTACACTGACCAAAAGGATAACCTGTCATTTCATATCATTGCCTATATATTAGCCTATACTGCAATGGTTGATATCTGCATTGTTCAGAATGGGCTGGTTTTTCTGATCTTCTGGGAAATAATGGCCTTGAGTTCATTTTTACTGATCATATTTGAGCATTATAAAGCTGAGACATTAAAAGCAGGGATTAATTTTCTGATTCAATCACATGTATCAATTCTATTTCTTACTGTAGCATTCCTTCTAACAAAGATCAATACCGGCACTTTTGACTTTGCGGCAATAGCTGACTATACCTATAAGCAACCGGCAATTATAGGAATTGGTTTGTTTGTTTTTTTCTTTTTTGGATTTGCCATCAAGGCAGGCTTTGTTCCTTTCCATACATGGTTGCCATTGGCACACCCTGCAGCACCTGCCCATATTTCAGGTGTTATGTCGGGTGTTATCATAAAAATTGGTATTTATGGAATATTGCGTGTACTCTTGCTTATAAAGAGTGACATGATCTCAATAGGGTATTTTATCTTAACCATTTCTGTTATCACCGGCGTTTATGGGGTCATGTTGGCTATTCTGCAGCATAATCTTAAGAAGCTGCTTGCGTATCATAGTATTGAAAACATTGGAATTATAGGCATAGGAATCGGGCTTGGTACTATAGGGATAGGATACAACAATACTTTTCTAATAGTTACAGGTTTTGCAGGGGCACTGCTGCATACGCTTAATCACTCGCTTTTTAAATCCCTACTGTTCTATACGGCTGGCAATGTTTATCAGGCTTCCCATTCAATGGTAGTTGATAGATTAGGAGGATTAATCAAACAGATTCCTCATACTGCATATCTTTTTCTGATTGGCTCTTTGGCTATTTGTGGCTTGCCTCCTTTCAATGGATTTGTTTCAGAATTTTTTATTTATAGTGGATTGATCGACAGCTTGCTATCACAGCACTTCCTTTTCATCATGTTCATTCTGTTTATTATTCTTGGATTAGTGATCATTGGTGGTTTGGCACTTATCTGTTTTACCAAGGCTTTCGGAATCGTATTTCTAGGTACTCCCAGAGAAAAGCATGAAATGTCATTCGATGAGAATAGAATGAATATGGCCCCACTCTATTTGATAGCTTTCCTGATATTAATAATAGGAGTGTTCCCAATTTTACTCTCACCACTTTTATCTAAAGCAGTTGACTTGTATTTGCCAAATTATAGTTTAATGGCTGCTATGCAATTAAGCAGCATACTCCATAATTTAACTACAGTAGGTTGGTACTCGCTGGGTTTCATTGCTTTAATTGCAGTAGTATATTCTATCAGACATCTGGTAACTTCAAAACGACAAATAACCATCGGTGATACGTGGGGTTGTGGTTATACAGGTGATCCTACAAAGATGCAGTATACTGCTTCATCTTTTATACGAACCTATCGAAAACTGGCTGAACCTGTGCTGTTG
>JAEYXG010000050.1 GCA_023428585.1 Bacteroidota bacterium | reverse complement strand
GATATATACTGCTTACGCCCAATGAAGTTCCCATTTCAAGCATGATATCAGGCTTGAAATATTTGACAATTCTATGCAGCAACTGACCTTGTGACGGTAATATTGAGCTCCGTTTTGCAATGTTTCTAACCTGTTCGAGACTTGTGGTATAGCCTGATTTACCTGAGGATGCCCCAAAATCCACTATTTCAACAAGATTTTTATTTTTGAGGAGCTTTGATCTTTGTTCTTCAACCCTTTTATATGAAACGTAGTTGGTCTTGTCTTCAATCACTTTAGTGATGAAATCGAAGACAAAAGGTGAGTGAATTCCATGCTTGGTTTTGGCCTTTACTCTATAAATTAAATATTTAAAAATAATTCTAAGTTTTCTCCCCATATAAGTATCAATATGTCAGCAACCCCATGTTTCCCGATCAAGACTTCGGTAGTTAATGGCTTCAGCCACATGCTCCGGTTTTATTGCATTACTCGAATCAAGATCTGCTATGGTTCTTGAAACTTTGAGTATACGGTCATAGGCACGTGCAGATAAGCTCAATTTATCCATTGCATTTTTCAGTAAAGCTAATCCATCTTCGTTAAGTTTGCAATATTTGTTCAGCATTTTTGTAGTGATCTGAGCATTGGCATGAATGCCTTTCGAATCTTTATAACGTTGCTCCTGCAATAATCTTGCCATTATTACTCTTTCTCTGATACTATTGCTGCTTTCTGATTTTCTTACCTCTGATAATTCCCTGAAAGGAACGGGTGTAACTTCCACATGTATGTCAATTCTGTCAAGTAGAGGTCCTGAAATTCTGTTAAGGTATTTTTGCACATCCCCAGCTTTACATACACATTGTTTGTCAGGATGATTATAAAAGCCGCAAGGGCAGGGATTCATGGCAGCGATGAGCATAAAGCTTGAAGGATATTCCACTGTTTGTTTGGCTCTTGAAATAGTTACTACCCTGTCTTCCATAGGTTGACGGAGCACTTCTATAACGTTTCTTTGGAATTCTGGTAATTCATCAAGGAACAACACCCCATTATGGGCAAGTGATATTTCACCGGGTTGTGGATTTGATCCACCGCCAACCAATGCAACAGGTGAAATGGTGTGATGGGGATTCCTGAAGGGCCTTACAGATATTAGCGAAGAATCGCGCGACATCTTTCCTGCGACAGAATGAATCTTGGTTGTTTCCAGTGCCTCCTGCAGATTCAGCGGTGGCAGGATTGATGGGATTCTTTTCGCCAGCATAGTTTTTCCTGAGCCCGGTGGCCCTATGAGAATTGCATTGTGGCCTCCTGCTGCCGCAATTTCCAAAGCGCGTTTAATATTCTCCTGACCCTTGACATCAGAAAAGTCAAATTCATACTCTCTTAATTGGGAGAAAAACTCATCTCTTGGATCCACCTTCATGGGCATTAGATTGACATCACCCTTAAGGAAGCTTATCACTTCAGTGATGTTTTCTACACCATAAACATTCAAATCATCTACTATGGCTGCTTCCCGGGCATTCTGATTAGGCAGTATGAATCCTTTGAATCCTTGTCGCCGTGCTTCAATAGCAATGGGTAAAGCACCTTTTATTGGATGGAGTCCGCCATCAAGCGACAATTCACCCATTATTACAAATTCTTCTATTCTATCGGTAGGGATTTGGCCATTTGCAGCAAGAATGCCTATTGCAATGGTAAGGTCGTAGGCCGATCCTTCTTTCCTGATATCGGCAGGGGCCATATTTATTACAATCTTTTTACCCGGTATTCTGTAACCTATATTCCTAAGGGCGGCTTCAATTCGTTGATGACTCTCCTTTACGGCACTGTCGGGCAATCCAACCATAAAGAATTGAATGCCGATATCCATGTTTATTTCTACAGTGATAATAATGGCATTTACCCCCAATAGGGCACTTCCAAAGGTCTTTACGAGCATGATTCAGTTTGTATAATGAGCTATTTCCAAATAATTCCGCATTCCGAGGATGTAAAATTATAAATTTTAGATATAAAATATTTGCCTGTTCACTAATTATTCCCAATTGTTAATAACCTTTGTTCTGTTGTTTGTTTGAACAATTTACTTTTGTGCAAGTTAATTTGGGTGGTAATTAGTATAACAAGTGGAAAAGCTTAAATCAAATCAGAAAATAAAATCACCATGCAGGTTGGTATGTCGTCTTGACCAACATGGTATGTGTGTTGGTTGTAACCGTATGTTGGACGAAATAGCCAATTGGGAGATAATGAATAATGAAGAAAGATTTGACGTATTAAAGAAAGCTCATCTGCGTATGCAACTGGGTAATATCAGTATTTAAATTCTATTTGGCTTGTATCCCGATTCCTGTAATATTTTTTGTGAATCGGTATCTTCCAATAGTTCCTTTAAGGTAACCCTGTTGTTTTTCATATAATTCCTTATAATTTGCCAGCCTATCCAATGACCGGTTCTTGAAGGTGATGCATCTGAAAATCCTGATGTAAAGGGCCCGTCGGTCATAAACATCGTAATAGCCTTGGCATCCGTTGAATAGAGCAGTTGATTTTCGATAATGAAACTCCATAAATTGTGTTCATTCTCATTAACCCATTTTAGTTGATCTGGCGTATATTTAATGAGCGCTTCAGGCTTTTCTTCAGGCAGCATCACTTCGGCAAAGTATATTAACTTGCCTTGTTCAATCATAGCATCCAGCAGGATGTTTGAAGTAATCTCCGGCATTTTTGACCAGCAAATCTCTTTGAAACAGTCGGAAGGAATATATTCGGGCGACAATCGGTTGGTGATGTAAACCGGATAGCCCAGCTCCATATAGGTTTCATAATCACTGCCAAGGTACAAATCCAATCCTATTATGAGTGTAGAGTCGGCATATTTTATAGGCATTCTTATGTCGAATCCTGAAATATAGGTGTAAACCACCGGTATAATATCATCGGGGAATTCCTTTTCATAAATCTTGAATGCAGCATCCAAATCATTTTCAAGATTATTTAGATCAGGGTATTTCTTAATGGTATAATTATATATCTCCCTGATTGATGGGTCAGTAACAAAATCCCTGAGTTGTTGCATTCCATTCTTATCAGGTAGTTGGCTGCCAAGGAATACTTTATAAAAAGGATATATTGCCTCAACACCCTTCTCAAAGCGGGTAGTATCAATATTGAACAAATCAACTTCATAGCGCCTGATTCCATCAGTTGCCTGATTGCCTTGTTGGTTTGTCGACTTGTTGTTTTTGCAGGCTGCCAAGCTGATAATAAGCAGCAGAAGACTAATTGTTCGGAACATCTATATATGGTTGAACTGCAAAATTACTTTAATTACATAATCTTCCAACCAACACTTAATGTGATAAGATTATTTTTGAGTTCAAAATCATCGGGTTTTGAATAGTTGCCCATACCAGTTTCATATCGCAGGTCAAATGTAAACATCAACAAATCAATGCCTCCTCCAAACTGCACTCCCCAGTTTGCCCGACGAATATCCTTATCAGTGAGGCCATCATCCCAATTGTTTAACTGCACTTCCCTGTTCACTGCCATTGATGCTACAGGGCC
>JAEYXG010000346.1 GCA_023428585.1 Bacteroidota bacterium | reverse complement strand
TGGCATAAAAGTTGCAAAGGCAGGTAACCGGATTGGCAATATAGGTTATGAGATACAAACCTATGTTGAGAGTTTTGGTTATTCAGTGGTACGGGATCTGGTAGGTCATGGAATTGGCAAAAGCCTGCACGAGCGTCCTGAAGTTCCTAATTATGGGAAAAGAGGTGAGGGAGTAATGCTAAAGCAGGGATTGGTAATATGCATTGAACCAATGATCAATCTTGGAGTGCGTCAAGTGACCCAGGATAGAGATGGATGGACAATCAGAACGGCGGATGGAATGCCCTCTGCACATTACGAACATCAGATTGCCATAACAAAAGGAGAACCAATGATTCTGTCATCATTTGACGAAATAGAGAAAGTATTAAAAGAAAAAGCAAATTAATAAAATAAATGGCGAAACAAATTTCAATAGAACAAGATGGAACAGTTACTGAATCATTAGGTAATGCTATGTTTCGTGTTGAGCTAGAGAACGGGCATATCATTACCGCCCATATTTCAGGTAAAATGAGGATGCATTACATCAAGATTTTACCGGGTGATAAGGTAAAACTCGAAATGTCGCCGTACGATTTAAGTAAGGGAAGAATAATTTTCAGATACAAATAAACAAACCATCTTGTAAAATGAAAGTAAGAGCATCTGTAAAGAAGAGAACACCTGACTGTAAGATTGTCAGAAGAAAGGGGCGGTTGTACATAATCAACAAAAAGAACCCTAAATACAAACAAAGACAAGGATAATTGAATTTAACGTCACAACAATAAACAATATATGGCACGTATTGCTGGTATTGACATACCCAAGAACAAAAGAGGTGAAATAGGGCTTACCTATATTTACGGTATCGGCCGGAGCACTGCGCAGAGAATTCTGCACACTGCAGGCATAGATGTAAATAAGAAAGTACAAGATTGGAATGACGATGAGCAGAACGCAATCCGTACTATCATTGGCGACCAGATCAAAGTAGAGGGAGCTCTTCGCACAGAAGTGCAAACTAACATCAAGCGATTGATGGATATAGGATGCTATCGTGGTATCAGGCATCGTCTTGGTTTACCACTACGTGGACAGAGCACCAAAAACAATGCTCGAACCCGAAAAGGCAAGAAAAAAACTGTTGCAAACAAGAAGAAAGCAACTAAAGGTTAAGAGTTGAACCTTAATCAATAATTAAACTTAAGAAAGTAGAAAAAAATCTGTTATGGCAAAAACTGCTAAAACATCAAAGAAAAGGGTTGTTAAGGTTGATCCCATTGGTCATGCTTATGTATCGGCCTCGTTTAACAATATCATTATATCCCTGACAAATAATTCAGGACAGGTAATCAGCTGGGCATCTGCAGGTAAGATGGGTTTCAGGGGTTCAAAAAAGAATACTCCTTACGCAGCTCAGATGGCGGCCACTGATTGTTCAAAGGTTGCTTATGATATGGGCCTTCGCAAAGTGAAAGTATTTGTAAAAGGACCTGGCTCAGGCCGTGAATCAGCAATACGTACTATCCATTCAGCTGGTATTGAGGTTACTGAAATCATGGACGTAACACCTATGCCTCACTATGGTTGCCGTCCTCCAAAAAGAAGAAGGGTTTAATACTGTGAATTCGGCTGTTTGCTCTTACTATGATGGTTTGGCGGCCGATAACAGGAGTTTTGATAACATTTGAAAATAAAATAACAAAGTAATTATGGCTAGGTACACAGGCCCAAAAACCAAAATTGCACGCAAGTTTAAAGATCCTATTTACGGACCGGATAAGTATTTTGAAAAAAAGAACTATGCCCCCGGAATGCATGGGAACTCAAAGAGGCGTAAAAAACTTTCTGAATATGGAACACAGCTCCAGGAAAAGCAGAAAGCTAAATATACCTATGGAATACTTGAGAAACAGTTTAAGAACACATTCCATAAAGCTACCCGTAAAAAAGGTATCACCGGTGAATTGCTCCTGCAATTAATTGAATCAAGGCTCGATAATATCGTTTATCGTTTAGGTATTGCTCCTTCACGCAGTGCAGGCCGCCAGTTGGTTTCACACCGTCATATCACTGTAAATGGTAATGTTGTTAATGTTCCATCTTACGAAGTGAAAATAGGTGATGTTATTGCTGTAAGGGAAAAATCTAAGTCAATGGAAGTTATCCAGAATTCTCTTGCAGGAAAGCGTAATAGCTACCCCTGGTTAGAATGGGATGGTAACTTAATGAGTGGTAAAATGACCGTTTTGCCGGCTCGTGAAGATATTCCTGAGAATATTAAGGAACAGCTCATCGTTGAATTGTATTCTAAATAAAGTATTAGGTTAACAAATTTATTACTCAAGAGGAAGATAAAATGGCAATATTAGCATTTCAAAAACCAGAGAAGGTTATAATGATCGAAGCCGATGACTCTACTGGTGTGTTTGAATTCAGACCGCTAGAACCGGGTTTCGGAATCACCATCGGCAATGCCCTACGGAGAATACTCCTCTCCTCACTTGAGGGATTCGCCATCACTTCCATCAAGATTGATGGGGTGGATATGGAATTTTCTTCAATAAAGGGAGTGGTAGAGGATGTTACTGATATCATTCTTAATCTGAAAAAAATTCGTTTTAAACGATTGCTTGAAGCAGAAACCAGTGAGCATATCAGAGTGGTTATTTCAGGTCAGGATTCCTTTAAAGCAGGTGATATTAACAAGTTCCTCTCTGTATTCCAAGTGTTGAATCCTGAAGTGGAAATTTGCCACATGGAGCCTTCCGTAAAATTGTCCATAGATCTTACTATTGATAAAGGACGTGGTTATGTTCCTGCCGAAGAGAATAAAGTACAAAACGCGCCTATTGGTACCATAGCAATTGATTCAATTCATACTCCAATCAAAAACGTTAAGTACACTATTGAGAACTTCCGCGTTGAGCAAAAAACCGACTATGAAAAGCTGGTAATGGAGGTTGTTTCAGATGGTTCTATTAAACCAAAAGATGCACTGAAAGAAGCAGCCAGAATTCTTATTCATCACTTTATGCTCTTTTCAGATGAAAAGATTACCATTGATGCTGAAGAGAAAACGGTAAATGATGAGTTTGATGAAACATCACTTCATATTCGCCAACTTTTGAAAACCAAATTGGTTGATATGGACCTCTCGGTTAGAGCTCTTAACTGCCTGAAAGCTGCAGATGTGGAGACTTTGGGCGAATTAGTATCATATAATAAAAACGATTTGTTGAAATTCAGAAACTTCGGTAAGAAATCACTTACTGAATTGGAAGACCTGGTTAAATCTAAAAACCTGGAATTCGGAATGAATGTCGCAAAGTATAAACTTGATAAGGATTAATTGAAAAATGAGACACGGAAAGAAAGTCAATCACCTTGGAAGAACTAGCGCCCATCGTAAGGCTATGTTGTCGAATATGGCTGCCTCGCTGATAATACATAAACGCATAAATACAACTCTGGCAAAAGCCAAAGCTCTGAGATCATACGTGGAACCGCTTATTACACGTTCGAAAAATGATTCAACCCATTCTCGGAGAATGGTATTCTCATACCTGCAATCGAAAGAGGCAGTCTCTACTCTCTTCAGAGATGTAGCTGTTAAAGTCGCTACTCGCCCAGGTGGTTATACCCGTATTCTGAAGACTGGTAATCGTCTTGGTGATAATGCAGAGATGTGTATGATGGAGCTTGTTGATTTCAACGAAAACCTCCTGGCTGTTAAAGAAGCTCCTAAAGCTAAAACAACCCGCCGCAGTCGTGCTGCCAAACCTAAGGCTGAAGCTCCCAAGGCTTCTACACCTAAAGCAGAGGCTCCACAAGTATCAGATACTCCAGTTGTTGAAAAACCTGTTGATGATGCAAATGCGGAAACTAAAGAATAAAAAGCATTTCTAAAAAAATATCGAGGATAAAGTAGAAATGCTTTGTCCTCTTTTTTATTTATAGACTACATTAATCATTTAAAAATATTAGCGATGAGTGCAATTGCAACGATTTATGCCCGTCAGATCCTTGATTCACGCGGCAATCCCACTATTGAAGTGGATGTTTATACAACAAATGGCGCACTTGGCAGGGCAGCAGTACCTTCAGGTGCATCAACAGGTGTTCATGAAGCTGTTGAACTTCGTGATGGTGACAGCAAGGTTTATCTGGGAAAAGGCGTTTTGAAAGCTGTTCAAAATGTCAATAAAGTGCTCTCAGAGGAACTTAAAGGCTATTCAGTTTCTGATCAGAATGAGATTGATGCCCGTATGATTGAATTGGATGGGACCCCCAATAAAGGAAATCTCGGTGCCAATGCCATTCTTGGAGTGTCATTGGCTGTAGCCAATGCTGCTGCACAAGAGTCAGGCCAGTTCCTTTATAGGTACGTTGGTGGTGTTAACGCCAATACCCTCCCAATACCAATGATGAATATCATCAATGGTGGTTCACATGCTGATAATGCGATAGATTTTCAGGAGTTTATGATCATGCCTGTTGGCGCTCCCAACTTTACAGAGGCTCTGCGTATGGGTGCTGAAGTGTTTCATAACCTGAAATCTGTCCTTAAAAAAGGTGGCTATTCTACCAATGTTGGTGACGAAGGCGGTTTTGCTCCTAATCTGAAATCAAATGAGGAAGCTGTGACTGTTATACTTCAGGCTATTGAGAAGGCAGGTTACAAACCCGGTCAGGATGTGTTTATTGCTCTTGACCCTGCTTCTTCTGAGTATTATTTACCTGAAGAAAAGGTTTATCATCTTCACAAATCAACCGGCGATAAGCTTACTTCTGCTCAGATGGTTGATTACTGGAAAAACTGGACAGACAAATATCCCATCATCTCAATTGAGGATGGAATGGCTGAGGATGATTGGGATGGTTGGAAGCTCATGACTGATAAAATGGGAAGTAAAATTCAACTTGTGGGTGATGATTTATTTGTTACCAACTCAAAGCGTTTACAGATGGGTATTGAAAAGGGAGTGGCAAATTCCATTCTTGTTAAAGT
>JAEYXG010000176.1 GCA_023428585.1 Bacteroidota bacterium | reverse complement strand
ACCAATGCCGGTAGCCGGCAACATACTGCAAGCAATAACAAATAACCGGTGGGATTATCGCCGAACAATTTTTTACTAGCATTTTCAATTCAGCGTTTGCTGTCATAACTTCGTTTTGATATAAGGGCAATCAAATATAAGAAAAACATTCCAGTGATTAGTGACTTGCGCACTGATTATCTGTCTTCCTATTCCAATTTGAACCATAAGATTCCCGAGTAAAACGAAGTGAAATCGAGGGATTGAACCACTCTTGCCAGCACCAGGCATTCGGTGAACAACATTGAACAACATTGAACTATTTTGAACTATTTTATCAACGCCACACTCCCCTTCAACTTAAAAACCTTCTCCACCACATTCGAATACGTAATCACCCAGTTATAAACCCCAGGCAGGGCATCTTTACCATCCCATCCTTTTGAAGGATCACCGGTTTCAAAGAACAGCTTCCCCCACCGGTTATAGATACTCATGCTGAACTGCCTTACCTGCTCTGCATCCACCACCGGGCGGAACACATCATTCAATCCATCGCCGTTGGGGGTGAAGGCATTGGGCACATTTACCGGGAACCAGGTGTTGACCATCATTACCTCACTGGTGTTGGTGCAGCCTTCTGTGGTTTGGATTATTACCGAGTATTCGCCATCTTCGGTTACATTGATGAAGTAAGTTGTATCACCTGTATTCCATTCGTAGGAGGCAAAACCCGGTGTTGCTTCCAGCAGGTATGACTGTTCAAAGGGGATGGTATCCTGTGTTGGGTTGGTGGCCGGGAAGTTGGCTGCAGGTGGAGGTATTACTGTTAGATGCAGAATGGAAGTATCTGAACACAGCAGCGAATCAGAGACAATGAATTTATACTCACCTGATTCATCGGTTGTAACAGTAAATAAACTCAAACTCGCTTCATGCAATAATGTACCTGATGGCATTTCCCATGTATAACTAATGTTTCCAGTTCCACCGGATACATCCGGATTATATACCAAATCACTCTTCTCACAAATATTCAGGTCAGTTATCGAAATAATCGGAACGTTATTGAATTCAGCCTCTCCTGATTCATATATCACAGAAATCTCATTACCCTGGTTATTAAAAAAGTGATAGGTTCCTGGCGACATATCCCAGTCTATTGTAGAATTTCCTGCTATTGCAGATTGGAATAACAGCTCACAAATAACAGACTTCTCATCCAGACTAACAGGTGTGTTTCCTGTCCAGTTTAATGTAATAATTCCTTGTGAAGGATTAAATACCGGAAGAAATGAACCGTTGGCCAGTTGGTCGATAAGGTTAGTGTACCCTGTGCAAACAAGATTTGAAGGATTATAGATAAGGGTGGTTTTGAATGATGTGATATTGGTAAAATTACTCACATCAACAGGTATTCTGGCCGTTTGCCCGAGACAAACTGCATTTTCACCTGCAACAGCACTTAAAAACTGAACATCAATTGGTGTTACAGTAAGCGTTATTGATGTACTGCAACCCTGTTCATTTGTTACTATGCATTCATAAGTTCCGGCAGGGAGATTTGCAAAATAGCCGTTATTGATCATTGTAATACCATTAACAGTATAATAAATAGTATCACTGGTAGCTGAGGTTGCAGTTAAAATTATTGCTCCGTCGGCCTGCCCCGGATTAGAAGGTATAACTACTTGTCCGGTAATTTCCGGACCATCAGGAGTACTTATCATTACCGGATTTCCGTAAACACAGGTACACCCGGTTGAATCAGATGCCCAGGCATAATAAACACCTGGCTCCAGTCCGTTAAAAACACCATTATGCCATTGCATTAATGTATCAGAACCATTTTTTATAAAATACTGGATTCGTGAACCCAAACCCGAAACTGCTATTACATTTATGGCACCGGTATTTTGATCGCATGACGAAAGTGTGCTTGTAACTGTATCAATAAGTACATCACCTACATCCCGTATTTGCCAACTCATCAATGGAGTATTACAACCACTGGCATCAGCAACTTGTATTTGATAAAAGCCTACGCCAAGGTTATATATGTCAGGTGTTTGTCCGATGCTATTTCCCGATATCATTTCAGTCCACGTAATTGTGTAAGGTGGCTGACCGTTAAAACTCAAACCTGTAATTGCACCCGTTTGACCTCCACAAGTGGTAGGAGCAACATTAAGCTGGTCAGTTATAATTTCAATTCCCTGTTTTGTAACTACTATTAATGTGTCGGTAGACTCACAATCACCCTGGTTTTTAACTGTAACCCAATACTTACCCGGGTTGGTAACAGTAATAGATGATGTAGTAGCCCCTGTACTCCACAAGTATGAAGTAAAACTGTTACCAGGTGAAATACTTTGTGATGAACTCTGGCATATTCTTAATGTATCACCAAGATCAATTACCGGTCTATCAAAAATACTTACCTGCCTGACGGAAGTTTGCTGTGTTCCATTGGGGAAAACAACTGTTACCGATACATTATATAAGCCTCCGGATTGGAATATATGAACAGGGTCTACTACATTACTAGTATTGGAAGTACCACTTGCAGGATCATCAAAATTCCATAAGTAACTGACAGGATCAGGATTAAACCTTGAATCAAATTTAATTGAATCACCGGCACAGGCACCCTGCCATGTAAATTCAGCCATGAATGAACTTACAAAAGTAGGTAGCCCTTCCAGTGAGAAAATGTTTTCCACAACATGCGGAATAAAGTTACAACCACTTCCAGCAACAGAAGGATATCTTATTTCAGACAAAAATCCATCCAATTCATATCCCGTTGACTCATTGTCAACAAAATATATTCTGCCATTATTAGCAAGTAGAAGATTCCCATATGGAAAGACATTTGTGTCGAGTGCTATTTTGTATGTCTGATTCTCAAATTGGTTAAGATTATTGATTTTTGAAAGATCATACTGACAGATCCATCTCTCATTTCCATCATAAGCAGGTAATGAATGGCCCTGACTCATGTATAAAAGATCTGAATTAGCTGAGAATTCCGCGCCCGTATTTATCGTACTATGTGTATTGAATACCAAAACTGAATTAACCACCCCGGTAATATTGTTAAAACTATACAATTCCGCCAATTGCAAATTTCCTCCCGTACCATTGCGGTCTGCATATAAGATGTATTTTCCGTCAGCAGATGCTTTCATTATTTCGCCCTGATTTCCGCCATAAATGAAATTCAGATCACAAGGTGATACGACTGGAGTTTGATTTACCCCTGTTTCATCAACCAGAAAAGCCATCATTTTGTTAGGTTGCCTGTGATTTCGCATAATAACCCAATACGCATCACGACTTCCATGTTTAACTGCTTGTAAACACTCATAAACACTATCAGCCGCAATTAATGGTATATTTAATTTGCCGGGAACAATATCACCATAACCACCATCCAGTTCCATATCAATAACTGAATATTCTGACCCTGCCCTTAGTTGTGCCGGATAACCGGAGGTGCCACCAATTGTAAAGAAATAATACTTATTTCTACCTCCAGGCATAGGAAAAGCAACACAAGGATTGGTTGCGTAGCTAGCCGCCATTAACCCTGCACCATTGGGCATTAGCTGATGATTTCGGTTGTAGAGTTCTTGACCGTTAGAATAGAATAAAAGATTACCAAGACTGTCAGAGAGAGATGTTGAACCATAGATGGCAGACATTCCCATTCCATAAATGCTCACCAATGGTTCACCTGTTGAAAACTGCACCCATGCCCCCCATCCAAAAAGCCAGTTATCTGCTTCCTGTTGAGCTCTTGCTATCTGTAAATTTAGCAGATAGCCAATAATAATCAGAATTATAGATTCGCGTTTCATTTATTCATTATTCCATGTTTAAAGCTAAAGATAATGGCTAAAGTACTAAGTTATTAAGACTTTAGGCTCAGATTGATCCAGTAAAGATATAAAAATCAAATACGAAAAGAAAGGAAGGATTGGATGTGAGGTTCGATATTTGAGATCTCAAACCAAAAAGGTAGGAACTTTTGACAATCACTAATTCTGAGGCAGTCCGTCAAGCGGGACCACTACTTTGAACAACTTGGAACTATTTTGAACTACTTTGAAACCCATTGAACCATTT
The DNA here is from genome assembly GCA_023428585.1 of Bacteroidota bacterium. GTDB lineage: Bacteria > Bacteroidota > Bacteroidia > Bacteroidales > Lentimicrobiaceae > Lentimicrobium. Next base: position 282 of record JAEYXG010000176.1, on the reverse strand, counting down.
TGAACTACCTTGAACCTCCTCTTTGAACATCTTTCCTATCTTTGATCATAAATTCAAGCCTGATAGAAATGATCAACGATCCATCCGAATTCCGCAAAGAAGCTCACCGCATGGCCGACCGGCTGGCTGATTACTATGAACAGATTGAGAGTTTTCCGGTGAAAGCGCAGGTTAAACCCGGCGATATAATCAGGCAATTGCCTATTGCTCCGCCTGAGATGCCCGAAACTATCAGTGATATCATGGCCGATTTTGACCGTATCATTATGCCGGGCATTACAC
>JAEYXG010000251.1 GCA_023428585.1 Bacteroidota bacterium | reverse complement strand
GGGTAGAGATGGTAGTATATACAAAGTTAATACCTTTCTCATCAAAATCATACACATGGGCAACATTTATTTTATTTTTATCGTCTGATTTCTGACAATAATAAACAATACGGCCAGGTGTTGAATGTTTTACCCAAACCTCACTTGTATTCAAGTTGTTAAAATTAGAATATTCCATGATAATCAGTGTACTGTCAAGGCCTAGCATCAAACCCGGAGACTTCTGGCTTGATTGGGCATTAACGAAACTGACAGCACTGAATAATGTAACGAATAGTAATATCTTTTTCATGGCACTTTTTTTGGGGGTTGTTATTCGACAAATTTACAGTGCCATAACACCTAAATCAATTCGTTAAATTACTTATTTTATGGGGTGGTCTGCAAGGATATGCAATACGTAAAAATACGTATTACCCTCGTTAAATGAGGGCAAACCGTAAGTCTAAGGTAAAACTCCTACGCTCAATGAAATTGACAGCAAGATATCATTTGTTAAAAAATCAACAAACTTTGGAAGGAATTATACCGTATTGATTTGAAGACAGGCATTAATTGCTTTCAGATCACGAGTGCTATTAGTCATCACAAGCAGATTATCGCCGGGCAATATTACCGTATTGCCGTTAGGGGTAATATATTGCTTATTTCGCTCAATCATTACAATCAGGGCATCCCGTGGAAAGCCTATATCTACAATTCGCTTGTTTGCCTGAGGGCAATTAATTGGAATGGAAATTTCAACCAATTCATTCTTAAACCCTTCAGTAAGTTCAAGCTCCAAAGGATAACGGCGTGCGGCAGTTACATGCTTATCAACTTTCAACCAACGGGCAATAATCATCAGTGTAGTTCCCTGCAATGCAACAGAGGTCACTGCAATAAAGAATACTATGTTAAAAATGATTGATCCCTTTTCTACTCCGGCATTTACAGCCATTGCCGCAAATATGATTGGAACAGCACCTCTTAATCCCACCCATGATATAAAGGTCATCTCCCTTAATTTCATTTTGAAGAAGGCAAGGCTGGCAAACACACCTAATGGGCGAGCCACCAATATAAGGAACATCGACACTACCAATCCTGTCCCCATGACAGGGATAATGTCGTGTGGGTTTACTAATAAGCCCAATGTGATAAACATAATAATCTGCATCAACCAGGCTTGTCCGTCATAGAACTTTGTTAAACTCTTCTTATGAATGAAACTACTATTACCGAGTACCAATGCAACAACATATACTGACAGGAATCCATTACCATAACCAAAGGCGCTGATAGCGTATGTAAAGAGTATAATAGCCATAATCAGTACCGGATATAGACCATCATAATCAAGCTTTATCCTATTAATCAGCCAAACGCTTCCTTTACCCAAAAGATAGCCATATAACAGACCCAATGACATCTGAATAACAAACTGAATTGCCACATCCCAGACTCCTACAAGTTGGTTGTTAAGTATCTGAATAAATGATATGGTAAGAAAATAAGCCATAGGATCATTACTTCCTGATTCCAACTCCAAAAGTGGCCTTAGGCGACCTCTTAAGCCAATATTCTTTGATCTCAGGATTGAAAATACCGCTGCTGCATCGGTTGATGATACAATAGAGCCAAGCAGCAAACCTTCAATCAATGTAAAGTCAGTAAACTTCCAAACAAATATCCCTGTTGCACCCGCCGTAAACAAAACGCCCACCGTAGCCAACGTAATGCCTTTCCACATTACAGGGCCTACACTTTCAAATTTAGTATCCATACCACCAGAGAACAGGATAAATATCAGCGCAACAGTTCCCAGCTTCTGAACCAACTCAAAGTCATTAAATGGAATTTTACCTATACCGTCAACGCCGGCAAGAATACCAATGGATAAAAAAATAAGTAGGGACGGAACCCCAAGCTTTCCACTGGTTTTACTCGCCACTATGCTCAGAAACAACAGAATGGAAGTAAAAAGCACTAAATTTTCAGTATTAATCAGATTCATGAGGTAAAATAAAGTTTCAACATTAAAAAAAGATTCCTAAATTTACAACATACTGCTTTTAACAAACGCCATTCAACATAATTTTTATTCACAATATTCAAATGACATGAAAAAACACATTCTACTGCTCATGCTTTCAGTGGTTCTGATTTCCTGTAATCAAACCAATACAGGAACCACCAATGATAATGCGCCTGCGGTTAGTGACGCCATCGAGAACATTAAAACAATTGAGCTTAATGTTACCGGCATGACCTGCACAGGCTGTGAAAATACCATTGAAACAGCATTGACCAAGATTGAAGGAGTTGCATCAGCAGAAGCCTTGCATACAAAAGCAACAACTACTGTTTCATTTGATTCAACCAAGGTTGATCAGGAATTGTTAACACAAACTATCAACAACCTGGGCTATCAGGTGGTTGACAAGTAAAGGTAAATAAATAAGGAACACATTATTCAGCAGGATAATTCCTATATTTGAAGAGCCAACATTATCATCATTCCGTATGGGTATTTTCAAAAGGATTTTCAACTTCTATTATGAAGGGTTTCGGAGTATGACCATAGGTAAAACACTGTGGCTCATCATATTGATTAAGCTCTTTATAATGTTCGCCATCTTGAAACTATTCTTCTTTCCCAATTTCCTGAAAACAAACTTCAAGACCGACGAAGAGCGCAGTAATTATGTAATTGAACGATTAACCACTCCAAAATAAAACTATATGTTAGAATCATTCGACTATTCACTGATTGATTGGTCAAGAGGGCAATTTGCACTCACCGCCATGTATCACTGGATATTTGTTCCCTTAACCCTTGGGCTTGGCTTCCTAGTGGCAATAATGGAAAGTATCTATGTAAAGACTGGCGATCCCGAATGGAAGCGTATCACCAAGTTCTGGATGACCATCTTTGGAATTAACTTTGCCATAGGAGTAGCCACTGGCATAATCCTGGAATTTGAATTCGGTACCAACTGGTCAAATTACTCCTGGTTTGTTGGCGATATATTCGGAGCCCCATTAGCTATTGAGGGAATCATGGCATTCTTTATGGAATCCACTTTTATTGCCATAATGTTCTTTGGTTGGAATAAGGTCAGCAAGAAGATGCATCTTTTATCAACCTGGCTGGTAGCATTTGGAGCCAGTTTATCGGCATTGTGGATTTTGGTTGCCAATGCATGGATGCAATTACCGGTTGGTATGGTATTCAATCCCGATACGGCACGCAATGAAATGGCCAACTTCTGGGATGTACTCCTCTCCCCAATGGCTGTTAGCAAGTTCACTCATACCATTTCCTCATCATATACCCTGGCCGCATTGGTGGTAATAGGTATAAGTGCATGGTTTCTCCGTAAGAAGAGGCACCTTGTTTTTGCCAAGAGAAGTATTGTACTTGCAGCAGTTTTTGGATTGGTAACATCCTTGTTCACACTTCTTACAGGTGATTATAGCGCTAAGGTTATTGCAAAGCATCAGCCTATGAAATTTGCTGCTTTTGAAGGGCTTAATATAGGTCAGCGCGGTGCCCCACTCGTTGCTATCGGCATTGTTTCAACTACACCCGAAGACCCGAATAATGAGAATATAAAGGATTTTGCCTTCAAGATTGAAATACCAAATTTCCTTTCTTACATGGCCTTTTCTGATTTCAATGCTTTCATTCCCGGCATCAAGGACCTGATGGAGGGTAATGAAGAATATGGAATAATTTCGGCTACTGAAAAGATCAACCGTGGGAAGCTTGCCATTGACGCCCTTGCCGAATATAAACAAGCCAAGGAAGCAGGCAACATGGAAAAAGTTGCCGAAGCCAAATCTATTCTTGATGAGAACTTCAAATATTTCGGTTACGGTTACTTCATCAACAACCCCAATGACCTAATACCAAGCATGCCCATCACTTTCTACAGTTTCCATATTATGGTTGCCCTGGGCGTATGGTTCATCATGTTCTTCGGCATTGTGCTCCTACTGGTATACAAGAACAAAATATCAAGTGCAGGCTTCTGGCTTGTTGTTGCCATTATCAACATACCATTGGCGTTTATTGCTTCGCAATCAGGATGGGTTACCGCCGAAATGGGAAGGCAACCATGGGT
>JAEYXG010000146.1 GCA_023428585.1 Bacteroidota bacterium | reverse complement strand
CCTGAATAGCACGTTTTGCCATTTTTGAAGTGAATCTTTCATCTACCCTGGTAATAGGAATATGAGGAAATTCATTTTTGAGCAGTTTAATAAATGGCTCAATGAATCTTGCTGATTCAGAAACTTCAAAGTTCATTTGCCTTGGCTCTCCGACTACAAATAATACTACCTGTTCATTTTTAAGATACTCCTTTAAAAAAGGTATAATATCCATAGAACGAACAGTGGTTAAAGAGGTGGCAATAATCTGCTCAGGATCAGTAACTGCCAATCCAACCCTTTTTTGTCCATAATCGATTGCAATAATCCTTCCAATCAACACTATAATTTAATTTCAAAGTGCAAAATTACAAAAAATAGTTTATGCATTAATTGGATTGTTTAGTGTAAACAAGAATGTAAGTTGGGCACGCAAGTCATTTTAATAAAGGCATCATGAGGCATTTCGGAATAATTAATCATAATTGATATTTGCAATACCAATAGTAATTTTGAGTGAATTATAATCTCAATTATTCCCTGATTACCTTATATGTTCCATTTTCGAACAATCGGATTATTGTTGATGCTTTACCCTGATTGAACTTTTCATGGAACAGCTTAACCACGTAATCAGCATTATCAAGTATATTTTGTGATATTTGCTTATAAACTAAAGGGGTGGATTCTCCTGATATATTAGCCGATGTTGATATTATTGGCTTCCCCAATTCTTTTATCAGAGCAAGGCAAAACTCATCACGCACAACTCTTATTGCTATTGTTCCATCAGGTGCAGCTGTATTGCGAGGGAGATTACGGGCATTATCGTATATTACTGTCACAGGGTTGTCGATACTGCTAATCAGATCGATAGCTATATCTGGCACCTTTCTAACATATTTACTCAGAGTTTGAAACGTATCAACAAGTATTATCAAACTCTTTTGTTCTGCTCTTTTTTTTATCTTATATACTCTGTCAATAGCTCTTGAATTTAGAGCATCGCATCCTAAACCCCAAACGGTATCCGTGGGATAAACAATAACTCCTCCTTCTTCAAGAACCCTAACGGTATTTTCAACTTCAGTTTTAATCTCTTCGTTCATAGGTCATCGGTAATAACAATTGGGACAAAGAAATAGTTTGTGCGCACTTAAAATGACCTTCTGGACATTTTTGAAAACCATGTAATCCACAAGGTCTGCATGATAATGGCATGTTGGTTTCAACCACCGTAGAGTTGTCTGATAGTGGTCCAAACCCAAAAGCTGGAACCGTAGAACAATATACAGTAGTTACGGGAGCATTTACTGCCGACGCTATGTGCTGTGGGGCTGAATCATTCACATAGTTCATCTTGGCATCTTTCATTATTGAGGCAGACTGGAGAAAAGTCAACTGACCGGCAAGGTTAATTATTTTTACTGATTTACAGCTATCTTCAATGGTTCTACAAAGCTTTGAATCCTGTTTGCTCCCTAATAAGATTACTTTTGTTTTTGGAGGAAAATTCTGGATTAATTCTATCCACTTTTGTGCAGGGAATTGCTTTGTGAAGTAAAGAGAAGCAGGAGAAATGGTAACGTACAACCCTGTCTTCCACTTTTGGGTATTTTCAAAGTCGGTAGCTGTTGGATATAATCGCGGTGGCAATATTTGACCATGAACCAACGGATCAATCAAAGCCAAGTTCCTGTATATCTCGTGAACGTTACCTTTAATATCATGTTCAACCTTATGGGTGAAAGTAAATGATAATGGGTTTTTAGTGAATCCGGACCGATATTCAGCACCAGATAATGTCGATATAAAACCGGAAGATGCAAATCTTTGAACGTTCACAACAGCATCATACTTTAAATGCCTGATTTTCAGGGCAAGTCTTATAAGATTTTTGTACTTATTGGCTGATTTATCCCAGACATGCACTTTTTGGATAAAAGGGTGCCCATCAAAAAGTTGCTGATACCCCTTTTTTATCAGGTAATCAATACTAGCATCTGGAAGTTGATTATGTAAAATCTCTCCTAAGGAAGTCGATAAAATAACATCACCCAATGAGGCAGTCTGTATGATGAGAATCTTTTCAATCATTAAACCTGAATATTGTACTCTCTAAGGGCATCATTTAATGAGGTCTTTAGATTAGTAGATTCTTTACGGTATCCAATAATTAACGCACATGGAACGTAATAAGTACCTGCTTTAAACTCTTTCGGTATAGAACCCGGTATCACGACAGCCCTGGCTGGAATGATTCCTTTATACTCGATAGGATTTTCAACTGAAACATCTATAATCTTTGTTGATGCTGTTATAACTACCCCTGCTCCGAGGACAGCCTCTCTATGTAAATGAGCACCTTCAACTACAATACATCGTGAGCCTATGAAGCATCCATCTTCGATTATAACAGGACTAGCCTGCACTGGCTCCAGAACACCTCCAATTCCAACACCACCAGATATGTGGACATTCTTTCCAATTTGCGCACATGAACCAACTGTTGCCCAAGTGTCGATCATTGTATTTGAATCAATATAAGCACCTATATTTACATAAGATGGCATTAAAATTACTCCCGGAGAAATATAAGAACCAAAACGGGCTGTTGCAGGTGGCACAACCCTAATCCCTTGAGAGTCATAATTCCTTTTAAGTGGAATCTTGTCATGAAACTCTAAAGGTCCGGCTTCAGTTATTTCCATCTGTCGGATAGGGAAGTATAATATAACTGCCTTTTTTACCCATTCATTTACAATCCATCCATTACTTGAAGGTGTAGCTACTCTGAGTTCTCCTTTATCCAACAAATTGATAACAGTCTCAATACTATTTCTTACATCAATATTTTTGAGCTGTTCCCGGTCATCCCATACTTTGTTGATGATTAATTCTAGTTGTTCTAACATACCATAAGAAATTCAGACAAAATTAATCAAATTAACAGGTATATCTCTTGAAATTGTTTCACTCTATAAAATATCCCTTCAAGTCTTTGCTTCAAATTCAGCATCATTCACCTGATACAAAAAGTTTGAAAGTAAGATGTGTTTGTAAAACAACTCAAATCAAATAACATACTGAAGTATATAATATAATCCCACTAAGATAAATAGGACTGCCGTTATTCTTCTAAACCAATATTCAAAAGCCCTGAGTTTATTATATGCTTTACCAACATTACTTACAGCATATGCAAGTAGATATGCAAATATAATTACCGGCAATCCTGTTGCAATGGCATAAATAAAAGGTAAAAACAAACCTGATGGACTTGCAATAGAGAGTGGAATCAGCATACCAAAATAAAGAACACCACTATATGGGCAGAAAGCTAAAGCTAATACAATACCTAAAAATAATGCGCTCCAATACCCATTCCTAGCACGACTCTCCATTTTGTCAGCTAAATTAAATCCGGGCAATTTAATTTTGATAAAATCCAGCATTATCAAACCTATAAGGATTAGAAGGGGTCCAAGTAATTTTTCACCCCAACCTTGAAAAATGCGAACAACATCAAATTTGCTTGCTCCAAGAAAAAGTATTACGCCTAATACAGTATAGGATATTGCTCGACCGAGAGTGTATACAATTCCACTAAGAAATACCCGATTCTTATTGTCAAGATCTCGGCTAATAAATCCAATTGCCGAAATATTGGCAGCTAAAGGACAAGGACTAATAGCCGTTAGAATACCAAGTATAAAGGCCGTTGGAACTCCATATCGAGAATTTTCAAGAAGTGTGTTTAGGATTTCCATTCCTATAAATTTGTAACAGCATCAATAGCTGCTTTAACTTCCAATTTAAGCTTTTCAGGTTCACTAACAGCATAAAGAAATGCTTTCTCGGTTAAATCAGTCATCTGATCAGCTTTTAAAACCACAAGAGCCTGGCCTGCAATTTCCAGTTTATTGGCAGTGGTTTCTCCTTCTTTTTCTTCAATATTGATTGACTGAAATGCAATTTCACCTTTCTGAACTTTTTCCTTAAAGTATTCATTTAGAGCTAACCTTGTAACTTCTTCAACAGCATTGCATGTAGCACAACGCCTTGTGTAGTGAAAATAATAAACCATCACATCAGCTTGATCAACTGTTGTGATGGCTGTATCGGAAGTACCGGTTTTTGAATTACATGATACCATTGTAAGACCGGCGAATAGTATGGCAAATAAGATAACTCTTTTCATTTTTAATAATATTTAGTGACCCATTATAAACT
>JAEYXG010000135.1 GCA_023428585.1 Bacteroidota bacterium | reverse complement strand
CCTTCATTGATGGGGATCTTACCAGTGAAAATCCCAAGTTGCTGGTATATCTGTATGATGAAAGTGGCATAAATACTCTTGGCAATGGCGTAGGTCACGACCTGCTGGCCATAATTGACGGTGATAGCTATGGTTCTTCTCCCCTGAATGACTTTTATGTGGCCGACCGCGACAGTTATAAGTCAGGGTTGGCACGATATCAATTCTTCAACCTTGATGATGGACCACATACCGTTACGGTAAAAGCATGGGATGTCTTCAACAACTCATCCGAATCATCTATCAGTTTTGTGGTTAAAAGAGATATCCGGCTCGATATAGATGATGTAACCGCCTACCCCAATCCTTCCAAAGGTGAAGTGAGTTTCCGCTTTAAGCATAACCTGTTTGATGCGGTACTTAATGTGGAAATAGAGATATATGACTCACAGGGTGGCCTTGTCCGTATCCTCAATCCAGGCAAAATTACTGCCGACGGTTATATCATTGATGAGGTCAAATGGGATGGCTTGTCGAACAATGGTGCTGTATTGCGCAACGGACTGTATGTATGCAGGGTAAAGGTGCTCGACAGAAACGGAAACTCAAGCGCTCATTCTGTTAAAGTGCTTATGGCTAAGTAACTAAAGGTTTTCAGGTGACAAGTTGAATTTTTCAGGATGCTTGGCTCTCTTGGTACGATAAAAGGCTTCCATCGTCTTCAAATCGTCTTCAAAATTGCCTGAAGGAAGGAAGCTGTTGCCAAACCCACCTTCTTTCCTGCCATAATCCAGGAAACCCATGCAAACAGGCACCCCGGCACTGTGTGCAATATAGTAAAAGCCACGCTTCCAGTGCCTGTTCAGCTTGCGCGTTCCTTCAGGTGTTATGGTAATAATGAAATTATCACGTTTGTGGAACTCTTCCGTAATTTGCAATACCACATTTGAACTGTGTTTCCTATCGACAGGTATGCCACCCATTGCCTTGAGAATTCCTGATGAATACCACTTGAATATCTCCTTCTTGATCAGAAAATGTGATTTCACTCCCATGGAGGTATAGCCAAGCCAACCCATGAAGAAATCCAGATTTGAAGTGTGAGGCGCCATCATTACTACTGCCTTGGAGGCAGCCAACTCCCCAACTATTTTCCAGCCGGCTATTTTGAGTACTGCCTTGGCAAAATATTTCAGTAACATAATCTACTATTCATTGGGCAGCAAATATAGGCTTAAATATATTCCCTTTCTACCTTAACTATCATTGTATGGTCTAAATGGCTTATTTTATGTTCATATTCTCCTTTTTAGTTTTTTTTGATTTTCCTTCATCTTTTATAAAATTGCAAGAAATTCAGCGCCTTATCTCTTTGAAATAACGAAATATATGGTTATTGCATGCTACATTCAATAATTATTAATAGTAGACTTTTTAAGATATTTAATTATATTTGCATTATAATTCAAAATTGGGTACTATGAAAAAAGACGACACAGATTTTATTTTAACGGACGAGACCAGGGAAATCGTAAAGGCTTATCTAGCCAAAAGGCAAAAGGTAAAAAAGTCTTTCCCAAAAGACAAACCTGAATACAATTACGATTTTGCCAAGTTGAAAAAAAAGTAGTTTGAAGTTTTGAGAATTAGTCGTTTAAAATTTTCAGTAGACCGGGGGGTTGACCAAGTGAGATTCCACAAGTTCACCGACTAATTGATTAAAAAGAAGCTGTAATCAAGACCCGGCTTCCATTGCCTAAATTTCAAAACATAACACCCGCGGATTCAGACCTCTAAACTGAATCCGCGGTTTGCTTTCAGCACTATCCGTATTACTGACGTTAAAACAGGCTTAAAATAAGGCATCTGCTGCATGATTCTGCCGGAGTACCCCTTAATATTCGTACCTTAGCATAACCAATAGGGGAGAACATGAATACTATAATTGATCTGTTGAACGATAGTGTTGCCAAGTATGCCGACAATACCTACCTGTGGGAGAAACAAAATGGGGCGTATCAGGGTACTACCTACCATGAAACAAGAAGGCAAGTTTTAACAATTTCTGCCGGTTTGATTTCCCTTGGTATTCAACCGGGTGATCGCGTAGCCCTTCTGTCTGAAGGCCGTAACTCATGGATAATAGGTGAACTTGCCATCCTGCATGCAGGTGCCTGCTGTGTCCCTCTCTCTGTGAAACTGGATCCGGGTATTGACCTTAAGTTCAGACTACTGCACTCCGGCAGTCGAATGATCATGATCTCCGCCCAGCAGGAGCCAAAGATTGATGAAATACGTGACCTGCTTCCTGATCTCGAGCGTATGATCTGTCTGGATGAATCACCCATCGGCAACGATGATCCCGAATCGGTTAATTCCGGTATTATCCGCAGAAAAGGTGATATTACATGGAGCCGACTGATTCAACTTGGCGAAGCATTGATGAAGGAGCACCCCCATGAACTTGAAAAGCGAATAAAGGGTGTAACTCCTGATACCCTCGCCAATATTTCATACACCTCCGGAACCACGGCCGATCCCAAAGGAATCATGCTCACCCACCTGAACTATTATACCAATGTAAAACAGGCTCTTACGCTAATGTATATCCCACCTACGCACCGTACTCTGGCGGTACTGCCCTGGGATCATTCCTTTGCGCATACAGCCTGCCTCTACTGCTTCATGGCCATGGGAGCCTCGGTCGGCTCGGTGCAGAATGGCAGGACCATGATGGAAACCCTACGGAATACTCCACTGAATATCAAGGAGCTTAAACCCCATATCCTTATGAGCGTTCCGGCTCTATCACGCAACTTCCGGAAAAACATTGAGGCAGCCATCGACCAGAAAGGCAAGTTCACCCGCAAGCTTTTTGACCAGGCACTCCGTGTTGCCTATGCTTATAATGGACTGGGCTTCGATAGAGGAAAAGGTGCCCGCAAATTGCTGAAGCCACTGGTGGATCTATACGACCGATTGCTGTTCAGGAAAGTACGCGAAGCCTTTGGCGGTGAAATGGAGTTTTTTATTGGCGGCGGTGCCCTGCTCGATATTGAACTGCAGCGTTTCTTTTATGCTATTGGTGTGCCTGTTTGCCAAGGCTACGGCCTATCGGAAGCATCGCCCATCATCTCCTCAAATTCCCTTAAGTATATTAAAATGGGTACCTCCGGCCGTCCGGTCGATTTTCTTGAAATCAAAGTCTGTGATGCTGATGGTAAGGAACTCCCCAAAGGTATTCCCGGCGAACTGGTGATCAAGGGTGACAATGTAATGAAAGGCTATTGGAATAATCCAAAATCTACTGCTGAAACAGTAAGGGATGGATGGCTCTGGACCGGCGATATGGGTTACCTTGATGACGATGGTTACCTGGTGGTGCTTGGCCGTTTTAAAAGCCTGCTGATAAGCAACGATGGTGAGAAATATAGCCCCGAAGGCATTGAGGAAATGATGGTGGGCCAGTCTGATTATATTCACCAGTGTATTCTTCACAATAACCAGCAACCCGTTACCGTGGGCCTTATTGTGCCAGCCATTGCTGCCATTGACAAGTATCTGCTGAAGGAGGGAATGGAACCCGGTACTCCCGCAGGTATCGATGCTGCCCTGAATCTGCTGCAGCATGAGGTGAATGCCTATTTCAAGCATGGCAAGTATGCCGGTATGTTCCCTGAAAGATGGCTCCCTTCAAACATTGCAGTCCTGCCTGATTCATTCAATGACCGGAACCATCTGCTCAATGCTTCCATGAAGATAGTACGCGGCAAGGTAACTGAGAAATACGCCTTTGAACTAACCTACCTTTATAAGGCTGATGCCAAAAATGTGCTTAATGAGGTAAATCGTCGAAATCTTGCCCACTGGTATGCCAAATAACGGAATTCTTTTCTGAACTTTGTCCCGTTGCCCTGCAACCACTTAACCTTACTGCTCCAAACTAAACGGAAAGGAAGTTGCTATGCCTTTCATAACTGTTGATTCAACTCAATGGCATCCATTTCTGGCCGGCAGACTCTTCGATCTCTACCACCTGCCCGGGTATTGTGTGCTTGATGCTGAAACCATTGGTGGTGAAGCCCTTGGCTGGACTTTCACCCTCAACAACCGCAGTCACCTGATACCTGTTATTCGAAGGCCTATCAGCCCTGAGCACCATGCTGATGATGAAGAACCCCTATATGATCTGATAAGCCCCTATGGATACCCTGGTATGCTTTCCACTGATAAGCTCTCACCGGCTGAAGCACTACAGGTGTTCTCCCACTTTAATGCGGAGGCTGAACAAGCAGGTTATGTAAGCAGCTTTATCCGCCTCAATCCATTTCTCAACAACTGGTCATTGCCTGCCAGTGATACTATACAGCAATTCTGCCATGGTATTACGCTCACTGTTGATCTGAAGATTCCGTGCCTTGCCGGTTCTTCATATCACGCGGGAATACCAGGGTATCAATTGTATGATTTCTCTCATAATCACCGTCGCAATCTTGATCGCCTGCATCACGGTGGGTATTCCGTAGTTGTCAATGCCCATGAATACCTGCCTCACTTTGCAAAAGCCTATATCGAAACCATGATAAGGCATCAGGCTCATCGCCGCTATTTCTTCAGTGAGGATTACTTCAGGCGCTTATGCAGTCTGGCCGACAATCATATCCATTTTCTTTCAGTGCTTTCACCCGGGGGGGAGTTTACCTGTGGAGGCTTGTTTTCCGTTTTCGGACCTGCCATGCAGTATCTTTTTGGCGCTACCACTGAAAGCGCCATGCATCAGAGTCCTTCCAAGCTCATGATTGAAGAGGCCATGAATCTGGGAATAGGTTGTGGGGCGGAGTTCCTGCATCTGGGTGGTGGGGCAGGTGCCAAATCAAACGATGGTGTTTTTCGCTTCAAGCTTGGATTCACCCATAATCAACAACCCTTTCATTGCCTTCATTTTATCCACCGGCCCCATACCTATCAATGGCTGGAGCAGGAAGCCAATGGCAAAAAAACTGACACCCCTGCAGAAGGTCAGTGCATTTCAAAGGTAGGTGAGGTGGTTGCTTCCTATGGTGACCATACCGGGTTCTTTCCTTCATACCGTGCATATCATGAATAACACCAGCATTGCCAACACCATCCATAAGCTGAGATTGTCACTAAAGTCAATATCCGGGTCCCGGTTGCAAGTCCTCAGTGATGCATTGCTTTTTGTGGTATTGCTTTTAGGCTTTCACCTTATCTATCTCTTCTGGTCGGGGAGTGGCTTTTACCCTGTTGAATCCCTGGTGAAGGAGCTCTTCCACAAGGCGAGCCACTTGTTGTTTTGGCAGAGTGCCTATTTGCTCAATCTCACAGGCATTGATTATTCCACCGATGCCCAAACCTTCTATATCACCAATAGTGAGGGAGGCATCTCATGGCTGGAGGTTAGTCCCGGTTGTACCAGCTTGAAGCAATGGCTTCACTGGATTGTGCTTATGATTTTTTTTCCGGGGCCCTGGCGACACAAATGGTGGTATATTCCCCTCGGAGTGTTGATTATTCAAGCCATAAGCATTGTCCGCATCACAGGTCTTGCCTGTGCCATATACCAATGGCCCGGAAGCTTCCACTTCTTCCATGATTATATATTCAAGCTGTTGTTTTATGGCACCATCTTCCTTATGTGGCTATTGTGGGTAGAGTGCTTCCGCAATAAAAAAACAAGAAGTTGAATGACGTGCATTCAACTTCTTGTCAAGCACACTACTATGAAAGTCAAAGATTTTCAATATTTATAGGAGTATTGCTTTCACTGACGGCTTAACGAGATGGCCGCCTGTACATTAACCGGTGCTTTAAACGGTGGTATCTTCAATGGCAGCATCAGGGGCATTCTTTTTTACTGACTGTATGCCATTGTTGCATCCATCGGCCGATTTGTACATTTCACTTACACCAATAACCTGATGGTTGCCGGCTTTCAATACAAAGTACTGTTGTCCATCCTTTGCTACCTTTGTTTCAAAACGCTCCTGCATTGCAGCATTTTTCTTGACTGATTCAATTCCCTTGTTGCAGGCTGCCCTGGTCTTGTAACCTTCGCTTCTCAAAATTTCTTCTCCGTTGCCGGCAACCAATTTAAAATAAAGCTGTGCATCCTTGCCGGCATAGATCTTGAATTTTCCCATGATAATTTAATTTTAGTGAATGATAAAATGAAAATCTCAATCTCAAATATACAAAAATGATTCCAGAATTCAACTGAATGATATATTTTGTGTTTGAATAGTAAATAAAAATGTCATGCTGATATTCAACATCCATAAACCGGTCGACCTTTTCGAAGGAGTAGAGTAACCATGAATATTATTGTATAGATGTTAAAGTTGCATTTATTTTATTATATTTGATAAACATTTAGAACCGAATGTCGGGATCCATCTTTTTAGGACTGTTGCAGAATACCGCCATATTGCTGGCTTTTGGCCTGTTGTATGATAATCTGTGGATTAACCGGAAGGATCATCCCAATTTGCTCATCAAGGTCATATCCGGCATATTGATAGGGACCATAGGCATTGTTCTGATGTTGTCACCCTGGACAATGATCCCAGGCATAGTATTCGATACCCGATCAGTAATGCTGAGCGTATCGGGGCTCTTCTTCGGTCCGGTCCCCACCATCATTGCCATGGCTATTGACATTACGCTGCGTGCAATAATTGGGGGTGATGGAGTTTGGATGGGCATTGCCGTCATTCTTCTCTCCGGCTCAACTGGAATTCTTTGGCGTCTATGCCGGCCTTTCTGGATGGAGAGGAACAAGAATATTGAGTTGCTGATGCTGGGTATAGTGGTTCATCTGCTGATGCTTGCCTGTACACTAT
>JAEYXG010000065.1 GCA_023428585.1 Bacteroidota bacterium | reverse complement strand
AAGTTGAAGTTGAATTAAGTAGTCACAAATAAAAATAAACCTCATGATCTTAAAAACAATTTTGGGACTGGCAGCAGTCTTCGGAATCTATTGGACAATCAGACAGAAAAAAGCTCTGCCAGCAATTATTACGATAGGAATGGTTCTAGGCATAGTCATGGCCTTCTGCCCTTCAATACCCGTTAAAACCTATGGGTTTTATGTATATATGGGATTTGCTTTACTGGCTTTCATTTATGGTGCAACATTAAAAGAAAAGAGAATTCTATCAAGGGTAGTTATCTGCCTGATGTCGGGTTCCATATCCCTTTACTGGCTCTGGGCTCTCAACCATTGGCATGGAAATACTCTGCTCCTTCCAATACTGACACTATTAACTGTTCTAATTGCTTTTGCGACAAAACCAAGACTTAAGAGTGAACTCGGTTTCCTTACAATTCTAGCTGCTGATGCCATTACTATCATCCTTGAGTTGTGGATGAAAGCAGGATAAACCGGCAAGCTGTTTGTCAGATTAGTTATATTATTGACAAGCAATGGTTAAACTATTGAATTGAATCCTTGGCTGGGGGACAACAGGCACTCATGGTTGAATCGACAGACTCTGCCGGACAACATGTACTTTCCTTTACAGGTTGAGCCTTACCTTTTATCACCAAGGGATAAGTCCACATTACAATACATAGAATTGTAATTGCCCATAGAAATGCCTTCGACTGGAAGAAAGATTCCTTTTTCTCCTTTTCGCAGCAGGAAGCAGATGCACTTTCACCACTTGCAGCCGGACTGCAGCACGCTGCTTTTTTTGGCTTATAGGCTTTGTAAAACCCATAAGCCAGTGAAATAACCGTAAGAACCAGAAATAAAGGGGTGAGTACTTCAAAAACCTTCAATACAGAACCCGACAATCCAAAAAAGCCCAGTATAGCAGTACCACCGCAACATCCGGTAGCCAGGCAGGCAACACCGCAGGAACCAAAGCACCCTGATATAAGAGCTCCAATACTTGAGAATACTGAAACTATTTTCTCTTTCATAATACTTATTTGAAGCTGGTATACGATAATTATTTTTTGAGACGACCATGAGGCTTGAGCAGAAAGATACTCCAAGTTCCAGAATCATGGGTATAATCAATCAAATTTAAGGACACTATTTCTTTTTTACAATTTTTAAACCATAAACTTGCAAATCTTCGTATTTAAGTGTTATATTTCATTACCTCTATGGGTTTGTTAATTCCAATATTTACAAAACCGAAAATAATGGGCAATAATGTGATCATCATTGAACAGGATTTCAATGCAGCTGCTTCCAAAGTATGGAATGCAATTACAGATAAGGATGAAATGAAAATCTGGTATTTTGACTTGGAAGCATTTAAACCGGATAATCCCGATTTCGCCCTTCACAACTTCGAAGAAGGCTGGGCCTATATTATAAATGCATCCTTGAAAAATTACCTTGAGAAATAGGGCTAGAATTTCAAACAAGTCATAAACTGCAGAAAGTAAAAAAAACACCTGCACAAGAATGTACAGGTGTTTGGTTGTTAGGTAGTCTCCCCGACAGGGCTCGAACCTGTGACCCATTGATTAAGAGTCAATTGCTCTACCAGCTGAGCTACGGAGAGGTCTCTTTCGAGGGTGCAAAGGTACTAATCTTTTAAATTCAGGCGTGTATTTTCTGATTTTTTTTATAGACTCTTTATCTCTGCCACCAATTTCTGTAATACAGCTTTGGCATCACCAAACAACATCCTATTCTTCGCATGGTAGAACAGGTTATTGGGTATTGCCGCATACCCGGCAGCCATACTACGTTTTATAACAATAATATTCCGTGCATCAAGGGCTTTAATGATAGGCATACCATAAATAGGGCTGGTTGGATCATCTTCAGCTGCCGGATTTACAACATCATTTGCACCAATTACCACTACTACATCAGTATTGCCCATTTCATTATTGGCATCTTCCATTTCAACAAGCTTTTCATAGGGAACATCCGCTTCAGCCAACAATACATTCATGTGACCCGGCATACGACCGGCAACAGGATGGATTGCATATTTTACCTCCACACCCTTATCAGTTAGCAGGTTATCCAGATCGTGGCATAGATGCTGAGCCTGGGCAACTGCTAATCCATAACCGGGAACGATATAAACCTTCTGCGAATAGCTAAGCAACACAGCTGAATCACTGAGTGATATCTCTTTCACAGTTTTATCGGCAGCCTCGGCACCTGAACCTGAAGCTCCGCCGAAGGCTCCGATGATAACATTTAGTAGTGAACGGTTCATGGCATTACACATCAAGATGGTAAGGATAGTTCCGGAAGAGCCAACCAGAATACCACCGGTAAGCATTGCCTGATTATCATAGAGGAATCCACCCATGGCAGCAGCTACTCCGGTAAATGAGTTAAGTAATGAAATAACTACCGGCATATCGGCACCACCGATAGGCATTACAAAAGTGACACCATAGATAAGTGCTGCCAGTGCAAAAAGATATATAGGCCAGTTATTTCCGCTAACAGGTTGAATAAGCATGATAATTACCAATGCAATCAGAAGGACAACAAGAAAAGTAAGGTTCACAATCCTCAAAATAGGATGTTTGATATCACCAATACGGCCGTCAAGTTTCAGAAAAGCAATCATACTACCGGCAAAGGAAACACTTCCAATCATTAATCCCAGTAAAATGGCCACTGCCGGACCAGTAAACATATGACTATCACCTGCCAATGCAAGTTCAGTCTGCAAATGCGGGAATTCCATCAAGGAAATCAAGGCGGCACAGGCACCTCCCATACCATTGAAGATGGAAACCATTTGAGGCATGGCCGTCATTTTCACTTTTACAGAGGCATACCAGCCAAGGAATGAGCCTATTGCCAGAGCAGCAAGTATCCAGGGAATATTTCCTATAGAAGCACCTTCCTTTTCATGAAAGAGGATTGTGAATAGAATAGCAGCGGTCATGCCACCTGCAGCCCAGAGATTCCCGGCGCGTGCAGTTGTAGGATGACTTAACTTCTTGAGTCCTAATATAAAGAGAACAGAGGCACCAAGGTACGACAGCTCAAGTATAGAGTTTTGAATTGTAAATGTTTCCATGGGTTCCTCCTATTTTTTCTTTTTCTTGAACATTTCAAGCATCCTGTCGGTGACAACAAACCCTCCTACAACATTGAGGGTTCCTAAAATCACAGCCAAAAAGCCCAATATAAGTGATAGTGTACTCTCCGCATGTCCCATAACAATTATGGCGCCAATGATAACAACCCCGTGTATAGCATTACTACCCGACATCAGCGGTGTGTGCAACACAGCAGGCACGTGTGATATCACTTCTATACCCAGGTAAACTGAAAGGACAATGATAAATATCAGGTCCTTGTTGTCCCAGAAAAATTGCAATATTCCGGTCATATAAGTTATTTTGAATTAGTGAATAATAAAAAAGACAGGCTAATACCTGTCTCAATAAATATTTTTATGCTTGAATGATTGATTTAACGCGCTCATTAACAATCTGACGATTGTGAGCAACGGCAGTGCCTTTAACAATATCGTCCTCCCAGTTCAGATTTAGTGCACCTTCCTTGGTAATGATAAGCTTTAGGAAATTGATCATGTTCTTTCCAAACATCCTGCTTGCATCTGTAGGCATATCGGTTGGAAGCTGCGAATTGCCAATTACCTTAACACCATTATGAATAACGGTTTCGTTATCAACGGTAACCTCACAATTACCTCCTGTAGAAGCGGCAAGATCAATGATTACAGAACCCGGTTTCATGGCTTCCACTGTTTCCTTACGGATAAGAAGTGGTGCTTTTTTCCCTGGTATTTGAGCAGTACAAATGATAACATCTGACTTTACTGCCTGATCGTGAATGGCTTTAGCCTGACGGGCTTTGAATTCATCGGTCTGTTCAACGGCATAACCACCTGCCGATTTATCGTCAATAGCACCTTCCACTTCAACAAACTTACCTCCGAGGCCCATTACCTCCTCTTTAACAGCTGCCCTTACGTCGAATACATAAACCACAGCACCCAGCTTTCTGGCTGTTGCAATAGACTGTAATCCTGCAACGCCGGCGCCTAATATCAGCATATTGGCCGGCTTGATGGTACCGGCAGCAGTCATAAACATTGGAAAGAACTTAGGCAGTGTATTGGCTGCTGTAAGAACTGCCTTATAACCGGCAACGGTAGCCATGGACGAAAGGATGTCCATTGCCTGCGCACGAGTGGTTCGTGGTACAATATCCATACTGAAAGCTGTAATGTTCTTTTCAGCAAGCTGTTTGACCAGCGAAGTGTTGAAATAGGGATTGAGTACCGACATCAGTGACTGGCCTTCTTTAAACATGGCCATCTCCTCTGTAGTAGGAGGTTGAATTTTCAGTACCAGATCAGCATCGGCAATAACCTGTGCCTTTGATCCTATCTTGGCTCCGGCATCTACATATTCAGCATCTGTGGCATAGGCACGTAAACCGGCGCCCGTTTCAACAATCATGTTGACATTCATCTTTACAAGTGTGGCAATGCTTTCAGGAAGCATCGCTACCCTGTTCTCACCTTCATTTTCTTTGAGTATTCCTATGGTCATAAAAGGCAGTTTAGGTATTTTTGTAATGGGCGTAAAAGTAATATTTTTTTTCTTGCATTCGTTAACGGGTTAAATGCAACTATTTAATGTTGAATCTTTGAACAGCGAACCGACCCACTAATGGCAGATCCGGGGCTTTATTGAGAAACTTTTTCTTACCTTTGCTCACATGGAAGGGAAGAACAGGGATCATAACAAATTACCATCAGCACTTACTGAGCGTGAGGGAATTCCACAACCTCCATCAGTAAATGAATCGGCTGTGCATGCACTTAAGGGAAAACGTAAACAAGTGCTTACTACCAATGATTATTTTGATGGCATCATTCACTTCAATCGTACAATCTTCAGCCAGGCTATCACTTTACTGGAAAGTTCACTTCCTGAACACCAAGCCATTGCACAGGAATTGGTTGCACGTTGCTTGCCCTATTCGGGTAAATCCCTACGACTAGGCATAACAGGAGTACCAGGGGCTGGTAAGAGCACTTTCATTGAAGCCCTGGGACTGCATGTTACATCACTTGGCCATCGCTTGGCAGTATTGGCCATTGATCCCAGCAGTGCCAGGTCAAAAGGCAGTATTCTGGGTGATAAGACACGTATGGAAGGACTGTCAGTGCATCCCAATGCCTTTATTCGCCCTTCTCCCTCTGCAGGTTCCCTTGGTGGTGTGGCACGTAAGACTCGTGAAATTATCATTCTTTGTGAGGCAGCCGGTTTTGATGTCATTTTTGTTGAAACTGTGGGCGTTGGACAGTCAGAAATTGCCGTTCATTCTATGGTCGACTTTTTCCTACTGCTAATGATAGCAGGTGCAGGCGATGAACTGCAGGGCATTAAACGAGGCATCATGGAGATGGCTGATGCTGTAGCCATAAATAAAGCTGATGGTGATAATAAAATTAAAGCAGAACTGGCTAAAAATCAGGTCAGAAATGCCCTTCATTTCTTCCCTGTACCTGATTCAGGCTGGGGTCCAGAGACAGTGACCTGCTCGGCTATCACCAAAGATGGTATACGTGAAATCTGGGACATGCTCCTCAACTATAGAGAATTCACTACTGCCAATAACTATTTCGACTCAAAACGTGCATACCAATCGCGGCAGATCATGCTCGACTATATCAATAATCGTCTTTATGACCACTTCTATCAGAACCCGGAGATCAGAAATCTGATCAGTGATGCTGAGAAAATGCTGGATGAAAAAACGCTTAGCCCTTATCAAGCAGCTGCAATACTGCTGGATAACTATTTCAGGATAGAAGGTCCTAAAAACAGCTGATAGTCATCAGTATTCCAAATGCAACCTTTTTATACCTTTACCTCCATTAAACCAAGGGATGAAAAGGAATAACAAACTGAGTGAAGTATGGCTCAAGGCATCGGTGTTAGGCGCCACATGGGCCGCTTCAGAGATCATCCTTGGAAGTTTCCTGCATAATCTGCATGTTCCCTTTAAAGGCAATGTATTGACGGCTATTGGCATCATACTGCTCATAGCAGCCTCCTACCGTTGGAAAGACCGGGGATTATTCTGGCGCAGTGGACTAATTTGTGCCATGATGAAGGCCATGTCGCCAAGTGCCGTAATATTCGGACCCATGGTGGCAATATTCATGGAAGCGGTGTTATTTGAAATGAGCGTCCGTGCACTGGGCAGAAATATCCTAGGCTTTATTACAGGTGCCGCATTGGCTATGTCGTGGGTGCTATTCCAGAAGTTAGCCAACCTTCTAATCTATTACGGATCCAACATCGTGGAGATATATTCAGGAGTATTGAGGTTTGTTGAGAAACAGCTCAATATTTCTACCCAACTATTCTGGCAACCCTTACTCCTGCTTCTTTGTCTTTATTTACTCTTTGGAATAATTACAGCTCTTATCGGAATTAAGATAGGCAAAGAGATCACTGCTTCTGGTAACGAGGTAAAGGATATTAAATTCATTGAAGAAGCAACAGAACTACCTGAAAGATTCAAAGGCAGGCAAGTTTCGTTTGATCATTCAATAGCATGGTTGATAGGAAGCTTCGTTGGACTGATAGGATTGCTAACCCTGATTGGCGTAAGCGAAGTTTATTTATGGTTTCCCGTGTCAGTACTGGCAATTTCTATATGGGTAGTCAGGTACAAGAAAGCCATGCATCAGCTTTCACGTCCCAGGTTCTGGATCTCTTTCGGAGTAATTTCTCTTTTAGCTGCCATTACAATAACATATATC
>JAEYXG010000037.1 GCA_023428585.1 Bacteroidota bacterium | reverse complement strand
AGCCATGATAGCTTCACCTTCAGTAGCCGTTAAAACATTGTTTCTTAAGCCTATGATACCTCTTGAAGGTATTGAGAATTCCAGATGAATCCTGTCGCCTTTGGTTTCAATGGTAGCAATTTCACCTTTACGTTGGGTAACCAGTTCAATTACTTTGCCTGAAAATGCTTCCGGCACATGCACTGTCAGCATTTCAACCGGCTCATGGATTACTCCGTCAATCTCTTTGGTAAGCACCTGTGGCTGTCCTAATTGAAGCTCATAACCTTCACGCCGCATGGTTTCAACCAGAATTGACAAGTGCAGGATACCACGACCATATACAATAAGTGTTTCGGGCGAATCCGTTTCAACAATGCGCATCGCCAGGTTTTTCTCTACTTCCTTGAAGAGTCTTTCACGCAAGTGGCGGGAGGTTACAAACTTGCCTTCCCTGCCAAAGAATGGTGAGTTGTTGATGGTAAACAACATGCTCATGGTAGGCTCATCTATATTGAGTGGCTTTAATGCCTCAGGCAGCTCATAATCGGCAATGGTATCTCCAATATCGAAATCATCAATACCCAATATGGCGCATATTTCACCCGGATAAACATCGGTCTTGATCTTCTCTTTGCCAAGTCCTTCAAAAACATATAACTCCTTGATTTTTGTCTTGAATGATCGTCCATCCTGCTTGAGCAGTGAAACATTCATGCCACCACGCAAAACTCCGCGTGATAAACGACCCACGGCAATACGACCAACATAGGAAGAATAGTCAAGTGAGGTAATCTGTAGCTGGGTATTTCCCTCTTCATGCTTGTATTCGGGAATATATTCAATGATGGTATCAAGCAGATGTGTTATATCAGTAGCCGGTTTGCGCCAGTCGGCCGACATCCACCCCTGCTTGCTTGAACCATATACTGTTGGGAAGTTCAGCTGGTCTTCAGTAGCATCCAGGTTGAACATCAAATCAAAGACAGCCTCCTGCACACCCTCAGGATCGCAATTAGGTTTATCCACCTTATTGATCACAACAATGGGCTTAAGATTCAAGGCCAAAGCCTTCATCAGTACAAACCGGGTCTGGGGCATCGGCCCTTCAAAGGCATCAACCAATAACAATACTCCATCAGCCATATTGAGCACCCGTTCTACCTCTCCGCCAAAGTCACTGTGTCCCGGTGTATCGATAATATTTATTTTAACACCCTTATATCTAACAGATACATTTTTGGATAATATGGTAATTCCACGCTCACGTTCCAGTTCATTACTATCAAGGATCAGGTCACCCATCTCCTGATTATCCCTGAAAAGTTTTACCTGGTATAATATTCGGTCAACCAATGTGGTCTTGCCATGGTCAACGTGGGCAATTATCGCAATGTTTCTAATGTTCTGCATCCGCTTTTTTCTAAATTTTTATTTGAGGGTGCAAAAGTAGTCATTTTAATGGTACAACGAGAGGTGTTAATAATCAGCAATCTGTAATTGAGTTATCACAGGTTTCAAATAAAAGGAATAATAGAAGATTGTTAAACTATCAGTAATGATTCCTTAGGCTCAACTCCAGTTCAACTCCAGTACAACTCCAGTGCAACTCCAGTGTTTTTCCATCTATTACTTGACCTGGACACCACTTGTACTGGAGTTGAACTGGAGTTGAACCAAATTTGATCAAAAGTTGAATCAACTGAATCCTTGAATCTGTTATGAGAAAAGTGGAATATTTGTCGGTGAAGAAACGATCTGCCATATTTCATTTCCCTAATAATAATATGCTATTTGTTGGCAGGTGTTTGTTAATATTATAATTGATAATCAACAACTTCCCGAACAGTGAGAAAAATAATGCAAGATTTTTAAAAAAATGCATTGCTGTTACGAATAATGTTTATACATTTGCGTATTCAAATACCGAAATACCTAGTGGCAAAAATAATCAACATTTCAGAAGCGGCATCCATAGCTGTCCACAGTATGGCAATGATAGCAAACAGCACGGAGATGCTGAATGTGAATCAGATTGCCGACCGTACTCACTCATCCAGGAACCATCTGGCCAAAGTGATGCAGATACTGGTGAAGAACAATTATCTGAGCTCTGTACGTGGTCCCAATGGAGGTTTCTCCCTTAAGGTTGATCCCGGTCAGGTAAGTTTATTGGATATATACGAATTGATTGATGGTAGCCTAGAGGGACATTATTGTGGTATTGATGAAGAAAAATGTCCTTTTGAAACTTGTGTGTTTGGGCCTATGCTAAACAAATTTTCAGCTGAATTCCTTGATTACCTCAAGAATAAAAAACTATCGGAACTCATTAAAATTAAAAACCAGTAATGAAAAGAACTATTATTAAGATTGACGAAGAACTATGCAATGGGTGTGGTTTATGTGTACCAAATTGTCATGAAGGTGCATTGCAGATCATTGACGGTAAGGCAAGACTCATAAGCGATTTGTTTTGCGACGGATTGGGTGCATGTATCGGCCATTGTCCGGAGGGCGCCATTACTCTTGAAGAGAGGGAAGCAGAGCCTTATGATGAAATCAAGGTCATGGAGTTGATGGTCCCTAAAGGCCGGAATACAATACTGGCTCATCTGGAGCACCTGCGTGACCATAACGAAACCGAGCTCTTGCAGCAAGCCATCAATTACATTAAAGAAAATAACATTGATATGAGTCCAAAAGATGGGAATACTGACAACGCTGCAGCTCCATTACCAGTGTTTGATTCCATAAAGGAGGCCAGAATGGCTGTAAAACCCGAATCACCAGGCTGCGGTGGCGGCTGTCCCGGTTCCAGGGAAATGAGCTTTGATATCGATTTAAACAAAGTTCACCAAACCTCATCAGCAAGTGTTGCCGATGCTCCATCAGAATTGCGTCAATGGCCCGTACAACTTCACTTGTTGAATCCTGAAGCAGGTTATTTCAAAAATGCTGATGTTGTTCTTGCTGCTGATTGTGTTGCCTTTGCCATGGGTAATTTCCATAACAAATTCCTTAAAGGTAAAACAGTTGCCATTGCCTGCCCCAAACTCGATTCCAATAAGGAATCGTATATCGAGAAATTGACTGCCATGATCGACCGCAGCAACATCAACACCCTACACGCAGTAACAATGGAAGTACCATGCTGCTCAGGGTTGGTGCAGCTTGCCATGATTGCACGCCAACAGGCCTCAAGGAACATTCCAATAAAGAAAACTGTTATAAGCATTCAAGGCGAGGTTTTATCTGAAAATTGGCTATAATCATTACATTTAAGGAAGAATCAAAATATTTAACACTAAAAAAAACAGAATAATGGATAAGACAAAATTCATGACCGGCAAACCATTCGTTTTTGCCAATGAAATTGATTACTCAGATGGAGGAATTGTAAGCATGAGAATAGTTGAACAGCCTACCGGCAATGTAAGCCTGTTCGCATTCGACAAGGGACAGCGTTTAAGTGAGCATACCGCTCCATTTGATGCCATGGTAAATGTGGTAGAGGGTGAAGCAGAGATAGTTATTGGAGGCAATCCAAACAAACTCACAGCAGGTATGGCCATAATCATGCCCGCTAACATTACCCATGCGGTAAATGCCACTGAAAGATTCAAAATGGTGCTAACAATGATCAAAAAATAAATCCTCATTAGCCTGCATTAATGAAGAAACTTCGCAAATACCATAAATGGCCATCTTTAATAGTTGGCCTTTTTATTCTGTTTTTCTGTGTCTCAGGAATAATAATGAACCACAGGTCGATATTCGCATCCCTGAACTTCCCACGTTCATTCATGCCGGGTGATTATCACTACAAAAACTGGAATCTGGCCTCTATCAAGGGTTTTATACCACTTAATGAATCAGAAATGCTGGCCTATGGTAATGTTGGTATATGGAAAACTGACCGGCAATTTAGCCAATTCAGTGACATGAATGCGGGTTTTCCGAAAGGAATTGATTATAGGAAGATATTTTGCATGACAAAAACTGGAGAGGGACGGTTGTTTGCAGGCACCCTCTTCGGCTTGTATGAATTTGACCATTCAAAAGACGAATGGCAAAAAATCAAGCTGCCGCATGACAATCAGCGGGTAGTAAAACTGCTGGAACAGGATAAGAATCTCATAGTCCTTACGCGCTCTGAAATGTGGGAAATGCCACTTGATGAAATTGGGGTATTCAAATCTATTGAGGTACCTGCTACCGATGATCACGAAGGGAAGGCGGGGATGTTCCGTACCCTATGGGTGATCCATAGCGGTGAAATATTTGGCTTGACCGGAAAACTGATTGTTGATATGGTAGGTTTGGCGGTGATCTTCATGACATTGACCGGTTTCTTCTATACTTTCCTGCCTAAATTTTCTAAAAAGATAAGGGAAAACTACCGGAAGAAGCTACAGAAACTAAACAGGAGCGCAATAAACTGGCATACTCTGCTGGGGGTATATGGTTTACCCATACTCATTGTGACAACACTCACCGGCATGTTTCTCCGTCCTCCCCTGCTCATACC
Organism: Bacteroidota bacterium; assembly: GCA_023428585.1. Lineage (GTDB taxonomy): Bacteria > Bacteroidota > Bacteroidia > Bacteroidales > Lentimicrobiaceae > Lentimicrobium. The sequence goes on along the minus strand of JAEYXG010000037.1, from coordinate 1,818 downwards.
AATTGCCAACAAAGAGATGGCTGCGATACCCGGAACAATCCTGGCAAATGAAAATGTATGGCACGACAAGTTCAGGGATATGGTTTATGATACCCTATCAAAGGAATACATCATCTCCACCAGCGAGGGTTTCATAAAGCTTGATGTTGGCTCCGGCTCCAACAGAACCAGGAAAATGGAAGCTCAGCCACCGGTAAGTGTTATGGGTATAAACGTTTTTCAGGACCTTGGCAATGGCGAGTACCTTGTTGGCTCATTCAGTGGAATATACAAATGGAATTCCCTTAAAGGCAACAGCATTGATCTGATAACCGGAATGCCGGCACAAGATCAGGCTGGTGGCAATCCCTTTGGAGCCATTGCCGTAGCCGGAGTCTATATGGAAAACAATCAACCGGTTGCAATTTTTGACTATGGGGCAGGTTGGATGAACCTTGAACCTCAGAATAAACCTAATATGCCCGAGGTAATTGCAAATCAGCCTGTTTCATGGTGGAACCTTGCATTGGAAGTACATACCGGACGAATATTTGCATTTTTATTTGGTGATTTTTATATTCTTTATGTACCTTTAATGGGCATTCTGATACTGCTAATCCTCACAACAGGATTTTTAATGTACTGGAAATCAAAGAAACGCAAATCAAATGCCAGGAAACATGGAAATATTGAACTTACACAAAGCGCCAAAAGTGCCGTTTGACCTTAACGGACACATTCTTTGCAGGCATAAAAATCTGGAAATTGTTCATCTTACACTTAAGCCTGGTGAAAGAATAGAAAAACACATTAATCCAATTGATGTTATCTTCTTCGTGCTTGAAGGAAAGGCATTGCTTGAGACTGTCAATGAGCGTATACTCGTGAATAAGGATGACCTCATTAAAGTGGAAGCCGGCAGAGAAAGAGGTTTTGATAATATTTCTGTCTCTTTATTCAAAGTTATGGTTATTAAGTTCTTAGCTGAATAACCATACTCCTGTTTTATTGAAGTTATCTTCCTTTCTTATCAGGAAATTACTATCTTTGGGTGGTGGAATATCCTTTAACTCAATACGTTCCACATAAAATGATTCCATCGATGTACTAAATTAAAAATTATCAATGAATAATTTTTTACACTCGTTAGCCTTCCCTATACTCTCAAAAAATAGTATTTTATTTTTTGTATTATTTACTGTTTCCTTAACGACATCAGGACAAGCAGAGTTCTATAAATATCACCCCGGATTAAATGCCAAGGATTATCGGCGTGCAGAGGAGTTTGCAAGTTCACGTGCCGATGAGATGGGCAGCATGAAAGGGTATATTGAGTCGATACAGAAAGTGAAGGATTCACTCAGAGTTGCCATAGAAACCAAAAAGCTGCGTGGGGAGCAACGCAATCATAGGAATAGTTACAGGCAAACACAGTTCTATCCTCTCGGTCCTTCGGTCACTTCTGATCCGGTGCTGGCACAATTGGGACTGGTATCGGCATTATGGGTTGATTCATCAAATTACACTACCCTATATGCGGGTAGCAACACTGGTGGAATATTTGCCACGTATGATGGTGGACAAAACTGGCATCCAAAATCAGACAATTATATAACTACCGGTATTCTAGGCATTGAAGTGGATAGGGAAGATAAGCAGCACTTGTTTGTTGGAACCGGTCACTGGGGATTCAACAGGGCTTACGGACAGGGGGTTATGGAAAGCAAGGATGGCGGCAATACGTGGGTTCCAACCAGCCTGAACTCCGGTATCATGACTGCAAGCTTCCTTGTGCACGATGTAAAACAACACAGCACTCATGCTGACACACTCTATGCT
>JAEYXG010000009.1 GCA_023428585.1 Bacteroidota bacterium | reverse complement strand
GTATTAGCAAGTGTAACTTGTACATCGGAAAGGTCGCCCGGACTGAGGAATCTTGGTATCGAACTGGTTATGTTAACAGGATCAGAAACCCTCATCTTTTTTTCGGCTGACCCAAACTTGCTTTCCTTATAAGCTACGGCCATTATTCTTACAGCGCCGGTAAAATATGGAATATTTGCCGTAAATGTAATTTCTCCTGATGAACCGGCCGTCATTTGCCCACTCCACAAAGACAAGAGCTTAGTACGTTTTGCTGTTAACGGATTCAATCGTTTTCCTAAATCAAATCCCTGATCTCCTCCAACTGAGGAACGTTTGGTTGACAACTCCGGCAATAGCTCATCAAACAAGTCGTAGGAATTTACTTCCAGGGCTCTTTTTTGATAGAAATATTCATAAGGATCAGGACTTCTGTAATCAGTTATTTGAAGGATTCCTTCATCAACAATGGCAATAGTCACTTCAGCCCCTGGTGTAGTTTTTACTTTTATTTTCTGCTTTATACCTGATCTAATACTTTCAGGTGAAATGATACCAACGGTAATTTTGTTTGATGGATTCTCAACACTCATACTCGCAAATCCATGAGCCACGGTTAAAGGTATGCCGGGTTCTGTGGTCTTACGCAGGAGGGTTGCAGTTATGTAAACGTTTGGAATGAAGTTGTCGTTTACAGTAAGTTGAAGGGATGCTGCATTATTATCAACTTTCAATGTATGATATTCAAGCACTTTGTTTTGCTCAACGGTAATCAATAATTCTCCCGAGAATGGTGTTTTGAAAAGCACTTTTGCCACCTCCCCGGGATGATACTCTGATTTATCGAATGTGATATCTATCTGGCCATCTTTATTGACCTTGAAAGAGCTTGCATCAGAATCTCCCCACTTATAGGCATAAAATGATTCTTCAATCCAGGAATTGCTTTCCGGTAGACTAAGGCGAACAATATATTCACCTGATTTCTGAGGAATGTATGTCTCAGTTGAACCTAGTGAACCAATAGATACTGATTTCGACAGAAGCAGGTTCTCTTTCTTTACTGAACGATAACTAGTCTGACCATAATTTCTTTCAAGAACGGTTTCCCAATTAACATGAATTATTTCCAGTTTTGCTCTTGCAGGGAATGGCTCTTCCTTAGCATTTAGAGCTATGAGGTGGAGAGATAGTGGTTTGCCGGTCGATATCCAACCAGGCAAAGGCAATATGCCAAGAAAAGTTGGCTGGGTATACAGATCAAAGCGCAATAATCGATTTACAGGTCTGCCCGTCTCATCAAACACTGTTGTAAACACTTTCCCTTCAAGTAATCCGGCATTTTTAAAAGCGGGCAAACCAAATAACTGTTCGGCCTTGCCTGATCCAGAGGTTACAGTATGATTAATGGTCGATATAATACTGAGCTCTTCTCTTGTTACAATGCTGAAATTGTATTGTTTATATGCCTTGGGGGAGAAGTTTTTTCTGTTGATGCGTAATTCGTTTTCTACCTTTCTGCCAACTGCAGGAGGGCCTGAAAGATTGAGAGCTGTAATATCTACTTTTAATATATCACCAGGTAAATAGCTGGTTTTGTCAGACTTAACTACTACCGAAATCCTGTCAGGCATAAATTCTTCCACCTTGATCCGGTAATTTCCAAGTAGAACGTTATTTACAGTCAATACTTCACAGATATAAGTTCCAGTGTAAGATTTCGTCGGTAATACAAAATTTAACTGAGCAGCACCGTTCTTATTAACCATCATGCGGCGCTTGAGGAAATCACGGCCATCTGGTGCAATAACCCTGAAAATAAGTGGAAATCCGGTAATGGTGTTAGGCTTAAAATCTCTTAAAATAACATTGCAGAATACACTATCTCCTGGCCGATATAGATTACGGTCACCATAGATGAAAACATCATAGTCAAGTCCAGCTGATCGCTTTCCACCAACCTCAAATCGAGTAACCTCCACTGCTGATTGATTGAAAAGCAATACATTGAAGTCATCGCCTTTTCGGGCCGTAATCATGGATATCCTGAAACCGGGAATTGTTTTCTTTAAATCCTTGAAAATAGTAATTCCATCGCCTCCGGTGACTTGTTTATGAACCATTTGGTTATTACTGCTATAGAAATTTATTGTAACGTCGTCTATTACCTTCCCGGTTGCAATGGATCGTGTAGCAACAAATATCTCATCCTCCCCCTCTTTTACAATCAGCCCTATATCAGAATATGACATCAATTGAACATCATTAAGCCATGCCTTGTCAGGCGATTCAGCCTTTACCAAATATATTCCTTTGAGCTCGGATGATACATTCAGATCCTTTGAATTGATGTTCAGTAAGCGCAGATTGCCCTTTTTTGGTAAGGTATTAGTGTTGATTTCCCTCACCTTAATCACTTGCCCGAAATCTTCATTTAGCCTATAGTCATAACTGTCAAAATAATTGTTGTCATCGCTATACCATTCCCATTCTTTGCCATTACGCATAAAATGCTGGATGTTATTCTCAAATACCCGGAACATGGTTATTTTTATCTTCGGTACATTTATTATACGTAAAGCAAGATTTCCTGATCCGCCGGGAGTGAGATACATTCCCTGTTCATCTTCAAAAGCGATATGTGGTTGGAGTGATCCAAATGTGACAGGTTGAAGTATATCTGATTGCAATTCAGGGCCAAATATCCCTTTAAGTGATTTTCTGATTAGAAGTTGGTATGTATGTCCATCACTGAAATCACCTTTTAAGACAAAGCCGTTAGTGATTGCCGAGACCTCATAAGCAACAATAGGTTCAATTTGAACTTTACTCTCCAATCCTTGCGTTTCAATAGGTTGAGATGTAAAAATTGTAACTACTCCCACGCCTCCTTCAAATTCTGAGATGACGCCAGTTATTTCAAGTTTATCGGTCGGTGGCACTGGAATTGTTACGTTAATCAGTTGAGGATTTTCACGATCTGAACCAATGGCTTTCATTCCTGCTGCCATAGCCAATTCAATTGATTTAATGGTTTCACCATCAGTTAACAACTCTATTGCTAGTTCTGATTCAGTTTTTATATCAGATGTGATCAATCTGAATGGGCGTTTTGAACCATTGATATTCAATGAAATATACTTCTGTACCTCGTTTTGTTCAACCGGGATATTAAATATCAGCTTCACTCGTAATTCTAATTGTTGAGAGAATGTTTCATTACGACTCCAATATGCATTTGTACTTGCAATATCCAAATAGGCTGTATGGAAATTAATGAAAGGTTCTTTGAATTCCAGAGCCTCAGGACATGAAGTGAGAATAAGATCAGAAAACTTGGCCTTATAATCAGTATTCGGAGCAAACGGGACTGAAGGTGAAAATACAAGTTGCCTTTTATTAGCCCATTTGAAACGCCCATTGATGTTGGGAGTGAATTCAATGTAAGGAATACTGTCCCATATTTCTATGATTGAATCGGGCGCAAGGTCATTGTTGAATGTAAACTCTAGATTTTGTAACTGATCAACCTGATCTCTGAAATTCTGGTTTTCGACTTCCACATAATTATGTCCGATACATCCGGCCAACAAAAGCATTACGAATAATACAACCAAACGGGATAGTGTTTTCATATCTTATTTATCTTCTTAAAGATACAGTAATAATTCAGGTCTTTATATTCACTCCAATGAAAAAGATGCTCTCTTAATGTTGCTTCAAAATGCATACCTGCATTCACCATAACTTTTCCTGATGCAGGATTATTGTTAAAGTGAGTGGCATATATTTTATGTAAGTTATAATGGTTGAAAGCGTATTCTATGATGCTTTTTGCTGCTTCTGAGCAATATCCATTGTTCCAGTATTCTTTACCTATCCAATATCCTAATTCTGCCAGTTGAAAAT
>JAEYXG010000145.1 GCA_023428585.1 Bacteroidota bacterium | reverse complement strand
GGTGAAAGAATTGGCTGCGATTCGCGCGAAGAAATATCCCGGTGGCATAATTGATTCAGGAGCTTCTTCAATTTCATCCGGTGTCATGGCACAATAGAAATCATACCGGTGGCCGTGTTCGATCGCTATTTGCGGATAATTATCGGGATGATAGGTACCTAGGGCATTCTTTTCACCTCCATCGCGGGCCTGGTTAATGCCCGGCAACGCAATGTCAATATTCTCGGGGGTAAATCCCATATCGTGATTTCCGGGGATGTATGTTACTTTGACTTTACCATCCTTAATGATTCCGTTAATGGCATTAAAGACAGCCTGATTGGCAGCAACCGATTTCCTTACAAAATCGGCCTGGCTACCGCCGGAATAGGTATCACTTCTGGTAGGGATATACCACTCGTCAAGCATATCACCACCGATGATAAGTTCCTTTACGGTTGCCGATGATCTGATTTCATTGAGGAATTGCTCAAGGCGTTGAAGGTGTTTAACATTTTCGGAGTACGACAAGTCATTTCCAAGATGCAGGCGCTGAGAGTAATAGAGATGCTTAATGGTTATAAAGTCACGAAAATATTAACCTGTTGCCCGCACTGTTTCAATATCTTCAAAAATGAGTACCCTGAATTGGGCGGCAAGTATGAAGTAACCCATCATTCCGTATTCCTGCAGGAGCTTATGGAAAAGGGAATACTAAAGGCAGATAAGAATATATTCAAGGATAAGAGCATTGTTTACCACGACCCCTGCTATTTGGGAAGAGGCAACGATATATATGAACCTGCCCGTGAGATCAATAAGTTAGTAAGCGATAAGATTATTGAGATGCCGCGGAATAGGAGCAAGGCACTGTGTTGCGGTGCCGGCGGTGCACAGATGTTCAAAGAAGCTGAATCTGGCAATAAGGAAGTGTATATTGAACGAACCGAAGAAGCTCTCCATACCGGCGCTGACATTATAGCTACTTCATGTCCCTTTTGTATGACTATGATCACCGATGGTATCAAGTACAAGAACCGCGAAGATGAAGTGAAGAATCTGGATATTGCGGAATTGTTGCTTATGTCGCTATAGAATATCGGCTGAATTTAATTTTCTAGTGTTAGTGACTTTTCACGGCATTTCTAACGACAACACTTATTCCTTAAATTCACACCCATTGTGTATAATTACTATACAATTAGCCTCCCTTATGTAGTGATTTTAAATAATTTTGCATTATTTCAAAACACATCTACATACAAGTATATATTCTACTTTCCTAGACAATCGGGGGTCCTAACGCATATAGAATGTGTAAGTATATAATTCTTAGAAAATATTAGTTAAAATATTTGGAATTTAGTCAAAAATGACAGTATATTTGAGGTATTACTTTTATATATAAAATCATATAGAAGAAAATTACCCCTGTCACTGTATGAAGATAACTCATTATGTCTGTCTTATTAAATTACTCACTATATATGTATTTACACATGGGGGGGGGTAGAAAGCAGATAATCAATGTCTTAGCATTATACTGCATTTGTGCCTTTCAATTTGGATATTTGAAGAGATTCCCTCCTTAGGTAGAATAAGAAATTTGTTATAGCATTTACAGGCATACACGCTAATGTTTTAAATATTGAACATTTCAGTGTCAATAGGTTATAAACAAGATTTGAATTCAACAATAAAAAAAAGGAAACAATGAAATTAAATATTTTCATCATAGCTGCATGCTTAATTTTTTCAGCTTGTTCGAAGGAGCAACAAGTTGCAACACCCGGAACAAATCCCAATGCTTATAAATCAGATATTAATCCATGTGGTAATTGGCCACCTCAACATTTAGTCACACAGTTCCCATACATTTGGAGTGAACCATTTTGCACATATCCATGTATGAATTGCTTTTATCCGGTAACAATTGTAGCGTCATCTACAAGACAATCTGAGGTTTATGGATCATTTCTTTCCCATTATGGAAATAATTCACTAGGAGATTTCTTTATTAATGAAGAGTGGAGTCTTATTTTTCCAGACCTTACAAGTGAAATTATAACCAAATATCTCAATGGAGAGTACAAAATAGTATTAAAGGACTCTGCAGATGATGATGTACAACTGGTAATTGTTATGTTAGTAAATGGAGTCGTAGATCCAATGTCAGAGCAAGATGCAGTTGTTGTATATCAGCTCAAAACCATTCATGAATAGAGGTTAAACCAAAAAGCTACAAGCTATTTATAACTTGTAGCTTTTTATATCTAAACAACAATACAGAAATGAAAAATCGAGTTTATTACCTGCTAATAATACTTTTCTTGACAAGTTGTACTCTGTCAATAAATAATCCTCAATCGAAAGTCTTTAAAAATTATCTAGCCAAATTAGATATTGATGCTAAGAGGGGTCAAAATTACATACTCATTAATCATAATTCGTGCCATATGTGTATTGACTCTTTTACTTCACAACTTCAGCAAGATTCATCTATCATTTTAGAAGCTATTATAATTACTTCAGTTGAAGAAATTTATAAAAGATTAGAATTGCATTCTAAGAAGAGATTTGATACGATAGTTTTAGATAGAGATGCCCTCTTAGATAAGATCGATATGGATATATATAATATTACGTACATAAGATATAGTGATGATGATATTGTATCAATGAAACAGGTTTCCACATATGAAGAATTAGTACAAAATATTAGGAAAAAGACTAATTAGTATTTTTAGACAATCGAAATAATTGTATACATATGAAGAAGTATAGTTTATTCATGTTAAGCATACTCATGAGCTTATCGTTGGTACATGAATCATGTCATAATACAGAAATAATGAATTCAGAGTTTACTGAAGTAGCGAGAGTCAATTTAATTGGGCTCCCAATTGATTCGACTCATTACTCAAAAATAGTATTTAATCATAAACTTGCGGAATTGGACGATTCAGTTTATTTATACTATAGCTGGGATAATCAGTTCTTTTATAAAAATTTGACAAGCAACAATTCAAAGTTAATTTCCTTCAATTGGTCAAATATACCACCCATTGATTACTTGTTTTATAAAAGAGGTCAAGTAGCATTGCTTTATGATAAAAATATAATACTATGGAATTACATAACAAATGATACTATTCACATCAATTATAAGTTTGATAATATTGATGTTAATCCAGAGGGAATTGTTGTCCAGTCATATCCAAATTATGGGTTTATATACTTTGAAAATACATTTTATATACCTGTCGCTTATAAGTTATGGGCAAACGATAAAGATAAATTGAAGAACTATTATAGTCTACCAGTTACACTTGCTGTTGATGAACATAATTATAAAACAACACTATTTGGAAGTTGGCCAAGTAATTATTTAGAAGGAAACTATTTCGGTGATTTTTTCTATCATTTAACTGGAGGAGCAAATGGAAGCTTAGTATATTCCTTTAGGGCATCTGACAGCCTACTTATTTATGACAACTACCAAAGAAGTGTGACGAAGAAATGCCCAACCAAGCTAAAAATAAATATGATTCCATTCCCTTTAGCGGATATTAACAACTTTGGAATGATTAAAAAGT
>JAEYXG010000324.1 GCA_023428585.1 Bacteroidota bacterium | reverse complement strand
TATATAGTCCTGAAATATAAAGACGATCACGAATACCAAAAGTCCCCTGAAGATGATGCTCATAAAAATGCTGGAGATCATTTTCTTATAATCAGGACTATTCTCCTCCACATCATAATAGAAACGTGCAATGGCATTACCCATGCCATACAGGGTAAATGCAAAAATGAGTGAAGTGAATAACTCAGTTATGGCTAAATGAGAGAAATCAAATGCATTTAAACGACCACTGCCTTCATAAATGGGTTGGATAAGTACCTGTATTAATGGAGCAAAGGCAGCTGTAGCTGTGTATATGAAAGATAATCTAAGCTGTTCCTTCATGTTTATATCTTTCATAAACGCAGTCTTATATACTATTGTAACTCTTTCGTGCAACTGAAATACTTGAATTCAGCTCCCACCCTACCAGTACGATAATTGAGTTGAAGTAAAGCCAAAGCATAAAAATAATCAGCGTACCTATTGAACCATAGAGGGTATTATAGCTGGCCAGATTATTCACATAGAAATTAAAGCCTATGGAGGTGGCTATAAACAACAATGTTGCAAGAGTTGAACCTGCAGTAATGAATCGGAATCGGTGCTTTACCGTTGGTGCAAAGTAGTAAAGAACAGAAAAGGCGAAAAATAGCAAGGCGAAAATAATTACCCATTTACCGATATTGATCATGTTAAGTGTTAGCCAATCAGTCAAAATGCCAAAATCTTCTATCCATCTTAATACCACAGGGCCAAAGGTTATTAAACTGATTGCCAGAATGACAAGAAAGGAAAGGATGAAAACAAGGAAAATTGAAACCATCCGCTGCTTGATTGCTGAACGGGTTTCTACCGTGTAATAGGTTCTGTTGAAAGCATCAATCAAACTATTGACACTATTGGTTGCAAAGAACATAGCCAAAAGGAAACCTAATGAGAGTAGCCCTCCCCTTGGCCGCTTTATAATATCAAACAATGTGTCCTCAACAGCTGCATAAGTTTGACCCGGAATAAATTCCTTTAGCAAATTTAATAAGCTGTCCTGAAAATCATGTATCGGTATGTAAGGTATAAGGGTGAAAAAGAATATAATGGCAGGAAAAATAGCCAGAAAGAAGTTGAATGCAAGTGCCGCAGCTCTGGTATTGAGATCTCCTTTACGGAGTCCATTATAAAAGAAGATTGCAACATCATAGAGTGGAACACCATCAAAACCAGGGAGAACTATTCGCTTTGTCCTGTCAATTATGGCTGTTATAAATTTACTGGCAAGAAAACCGGAATAGGCACTGTTGAACCATGCAATGATATAATCCGGTATTTTCTTCACTTTTCGTTTTTTGGTTTAAAAAGCTTTAAGACTAAGGTCGAGGCTTTTGATTTGGTGTGTCAAGGCTCCGACAGATATAAAATCCACTCCCGTTTCGGCGTACGACCTAATTGTTTGAAGATTTATACCACCCGAGGCTTCCGTTTCATATCGGCCATTTATTATATCTACTGCTTTTTTCAAGTCGACTGGTGTGAAATTATCCAGCATAATCCTATGCACTTTTCCAATGTTGAGCACCTGGTCCAACTCATCAAAATTCCTTACCTCAATTTCAATTTTAAGGTTCAGACTATTAATATTCAAGTACTTAACAACTGATTGTATTGCTTTGTCTATACCACCGGCATAATCAATATGATTATCCTTAATCAGAATCATATCGAACAACCCAAACCTGTGGTTAAATCCACCTCCATGCACTACTGCCTGTTTTTCAAATTCTCTAAGCAAGGGTGTGGTCTTTCTGGTATCCAATATCCTGGTGTGCAAGTCCTTTATTTCATTAACATAAAGTGCGGTAGTGGTTGCTATTCCGCTTAATCGTTGCATGAAATTGAGTACTAGTCGTTCCGCTTTCAAAATAGAGACTGAGGGTCCGGAAACTTTAAATGCGATATCTCCCGGCTTAATCTTGTCGCCATCCTTTAACAGCTCCTGAATAGTAATTGATGGGTCAACTTTGTTAAAAATCAACCTCGCAAGTGACATTCCTGAAAGAATGCCCTCTTGCTTCACCAATAATTTTGCATTTCCATGGTTTGTAGCAGATATGATAGATTGAGATGTATGATCTCCATCTCCGACATCTTCAGCAAGTGCATACTCGATAATGGAATCAACACTTAAAGGTTGTTTCATAACAATGAATTTATTCTTCCCTTGATTCAAATTTCAATTGATGTATCAGCAACTGACCACCAATAGGCTTTGCAAGGTAATAGGTTCTAAATGTCAACGTTTTACTTTTATACGTTCCAATGGCATATACCGAGCCATCATTTGATTTTCCCTGATGATTGATTGTGAAAGAAACAGGCGGATATTTCACGAAAAAGCTTTTTATTATCTGTTCTGCCTGTACTTTACTGTACGTCCCTTCACTATCAGGAATGGTGAGGTCAATGGAGTTATTAAAATACTTGGCTAATTCCGTAGCATTTGATGATTTAATAGCCGCTGTGATCTTACTATTTACATCTTGCGCCCTTACAGTGCCTGTCATCATAAAAAATGTCAGCAATGTCAGCATAGTAAAAGGCAAGATTGATCTTAAGATCTTGTTCCCTGGTATATTCATAATATATTTAAAATTAAACTACTAATGAATCCAACACAAAAACCGAACCAATTAATACATCATTTAATTGAATGGCTATGCAAATATACAAATATAGTAAACCATGGTGGAAAAAGCTATTTTTGCAAAATGAAAATTACTTTGCTTACTGTTGGCAAGACTGAAAACAATTATTTGAGTGAAGGCATCAGAATCTACATTGAACGATTAAGTCACTATGTAAAGTTTGAAATGGTTGAGGTCCAACAACCCAAAACACTTAAGAAGCTGAGTAGTGACCAACTTAAGGAGGCTGAAGGGAAGCTGTTGAATAAGTATTTTGATGATGCCGACATGATAGTACTACTTGATGAGCATGGCAAGTCATATAGTTCTGAAGAATTCGCTATTTGGATGCAAAAACAGATGAATGCCGGAATTCGCCATTTAATGTTCGTTGTTGGCGGGGCCTTTGGCTTCTCAAAGGAGGTTTATAGCTCTGCCAATGGACAATTATCTCTTTCTGATATGACATTCTCTCATCAGATGATCAGGTTATTCTTTACTGAACAGTTGTACCGTGCATTCACCATTCTACGAAATGAACCATACCATAACTCATGACAATGAAGTCATTAATATTTGCTACCAATAATAAGCACAAGCTTGAGGAAGTTTCACATATTCTGCATGATAAATACAAACTCATATCATTGAGTGAATTGGGCTTTAATGATGATATACCTGAAACAGAACCTACTCTTGAAGGGAATGCTTCTCTGAAAGCCTGGCATATCTATAACAAGTTTAAATCCGACTGTTTTGCTGACGATACCGGTCTTGAGGTGGAAGCCCTCAAT
>JAEYXG010000306.1 GCA_023428585.1 Bacteroidota bacterium | reverse complement strand
GACCAATGGACAACCTTTGATATTAATATCAAGAAAGGTGAAATACTATTAGGTGGTTTCACTCATACTCAATCAGACCACTATTTTAAAGAACAGCAACCGGTTGAAATTGATCAGTTTAGCATTTTACCTTCGAATACGGCTCTGGCCATTTCTTTATCCCTGAGTGATCAGAATAGTTACATAAAGCATTTCCATAGCGGCGATACTCTTCATGTAAAGGGATATGATGCCTCCATTAAACAAAAAACAAAAGAAGTATTCACACCACAGAATCACACACGTTCATGGATTGGCAGCACAGTAAGCATGATATATTCAAATGGTTATTTTAGAGGGAGGAAATCAGAACAAATGATCCTTATTTCATCAAGAGATCAGGATAGCGCCGCATATTATCTAAAGCCATTCATTGAACCCATCAATGACACTCTCGGAATACTACACTACAATTCATTCACCAGTGATTTGTGGGGTGGCGTTTTTAAATTGCCGGGGCAGCTTTATTGCCTGATTACCCGAAATAATGTTGCAATTTCTCCAGAAAGGGAACTGCTTGAAAGATATTCAGTTGCGAGGTCTTCCCAAACTAAGGAATATTTAATCGATAGGGAAATTTCAGGCTCAAGTTCCAATATTTTCCTGTATATCAAACCTGAATTAGTTGCCAAATGGTTTACTGGTTCCAGGAAAATAATAAATAAGGATTTATTGAATTTCCTGAGTCGTAACAGTGCCATAGGACTACAATATAGTGCCGGAAATGAGCTTCAGTATACTCAGGCATGGATGATTCCTGATACGAAGTATCATATAGAACTTGCTCAGGAGATGGAGATGAAGGATGAGAATGCCAAAGCAAAGGAGGGCGCAACTCTTGAGAAGAAGAAAACAACCGGTACCACCAATAATGATCCGGCTGAAAAAAGTGACAATAAGACAGATAAGAAAGCAGGTGGTTTATTTTCCAGGAAAGATAAGCCTGATGATAACACTAAAAATCTCTCAAAAAAGGAAATTGCAATAAAGTCGAATGTTTTCTCTATACAGGTTTTATCAGGTGCGAGCAGAAAAGAAAAGCAAATAGCGTTATTAAGTGACAAAGGGCAGCTTTCCATGTACGATTTCAAGGGCAAACTATTATGGAGTTTTAAAGCCTCAGGATCTCCGTCCTCTCAGATTATGGAAGTTGACTATTATAAGAATGGGAAAACATATTACCTTGTTGCAACCAAACAGAAACTTCATGTTATTGATCAGAAAGGAATTGAAGTAAAAGGCTCCCCAATCAAGCTACCTGCTGCATCTTTAGGGGAAATTTCAATTTTTGACTATGACAAAAAGAAAGACTATAGGTTATTGTACATAGCAACAAATTACCAAATTTATAATATCACTCTGAAAGGTTTGGAATTGCCCGATTGGCAGAAACCTAAGGTAACCGGCAACGGCAGTATTTCATTTCATAGAACCAATGGAAAGGATTACTTGATTTATAAAAATGATGGAGGAGCATTAAGAGTTTTTGATCGTAGAGGAAGAGAACGCATAAAGATTGATGACAAATTCCTATTTTCTACACGAAGTCCTTTATTCGAAAATAAAACCAATAGCAAGGGGATTTTCCTGACTTTATCAAAGGCAGGTGAATTAACTTATATAAATAAGGATGGTTTAATCAGTAAAAGTGCATTTGGCAAGTTCGATAATAATCCATGGTTCAGTTATACGGATTATGACAATGACGGTTCAATGGACTTCATTTTTGCAGGGCGGGATCGTGTAGTTGCCTATAATAGGATGAAGGAAGCAATTACCTCCAAATCCATACCCAATGCAGAATTTGGCATGCCATTCATTTACTCGTCTTCTTCAAAGGACACCTGGATATTTATACGGAATAAAAAGAACAAAGAAATAATTGGCTTACATAATTCAGGTAGAGTTTGGGCAGATAAATCGATTAAATCTGATACGGATCCCATTGTGTTTAATCCGGGTGGTAGCGTAAAGGAAGTGCTGCTAACAACATTAAAAGGCAAATTGATACTCACGTCTCTTGATAGGTTATAAAAAGCATTAAGCAGACCTTCATCCATTCATTCATTAAATAAAGAAGCACCGTTACCGGTGCTTCTTTATAACCAATGTTCAACCTAATCAATCGATCAAATGAAATTATGTGCAGTGCCGGATTATTTTGCCGGTTTTACCGGAACACTGACAAATTCGTTTCGATATTAATATATCACCTAAACTGGAAAAAGTAACTGGTATACAGTCTAATAATCAGATAAATTATCTAATAATCTACCTCAGAACTATCATAGTGCCGGGCAAAGGCTCATGCCCAGTCTGCAATCCATTCCTCTTATAGAGGTCTTTGAGTTTCACTGCATATAATTGCGCCACATCGCGCATGGTTTCACCTTCCTGAATAGTATGCAATCCGGTGTTGGCCTTCCTTTTCTTTGGTTCAACATAGATAATGGAACCGGGATTAATAATCTCCTTACTTC
>JAEYXG010000143.1 GCA_023428585.1 Bacteroidota bacterium | reverse complement strand
GTAATAAAACTACCTGAAGCAGATTTTCCTGCAGTGGACAGTATTATATATTTTGAACAGTCATACCTGCTGGAAGCAACACCGGGTTATGCCTCCTACGAATGGAATACCGGTGATACAACTTATTACATCAATGTAACCGAAGAAGGTGAATACTCGGTAATAATCCAAACCAGTGAAGGCTGCACCGACACCAGTGAGGTAATGATGGTCAACACCTGGTTCCCGGTAAATGTGCCCAATGCCTTCACTCCAAATGATGATGGATTGAATGATGTGTTCAGGCCGGTGGTTGATGCAGAGCAGGTAAGGCAGTTCAACATGAGTATCTATAACCGATGGGGTCAGTTGTTCTTTGAAACCAGTGATCCTTCAAAAGGCTGGGATGGGAAGGATGAGCCTGCAGGAGTATATAACTGGGTGATAACCTATTCGAATGTGGTGGGGAAGGTTTTTAAGTTGAAGGGGAGTGTGGCGCTAGTTAAATAGTTCAATGTTGTTCAATGTTATTCACCGAATGCCTGGTGCTGGCAAGAGTGGTTCAATCCCTCGATTTCACTTCGTTTTACTCGGGAATCTTATGGTTCAAAATGGAATAGGAAGACAGATAATCAGTGCGCAAGTCGCTAATCACTGCAATGTTTTTCTTATATTTGATTGCCCTTATATCAAAACGAAGTTATGACAGCAAACGCTGAATTGAAAAGGCTAATAAAAAATTGTTCGGCGATAATCCCACCGGTTAATTTTTGTTGCTCGCATTATGTTGCCGGCTACCGGCATTGGTTTCCACCATAAGTCGATAAAAGAAATGGTGGAAGTGAGGATACAAATGCCGGGGTATTATTAATTTTTAAATTAAATAGAAGATGAAAAAACTAATAGTTACCACATTCTTATTACTGGCAATGGCCGGAATCAATACACTTAATGCCCAGTGCTGGAAAGAAATAACAGTGAGTTGGATAGGAGATTGCGTTTATCCTGATGATAATACCGTTTATGTTGCAAACTTAACTGTCATTGATGAATGCACAACACCCACACAAACAATATTTAACCATACCGAGGTTTTATCAACTAATAATACAAGCTACACTTTTTGTATTACTAATCAGTTATGCACCGAAGATCAGAAAGAACCGTGTTTTAAAGTGATATATACTGTTGCTAAGGTATCCATTGATACCCAACTTCCAGCCTGTCGTAAACAAGAGACATCTTATACAAATTGTGAAGGTATAATCAATCTTGGAAACCCAACATTGACTTTGGAATAAGACCTTTGAGGGTGTAATTCTCCATTGAATTACACCCTCCTAATGTTTAAATTATGAGAACAACACTAATTCTATTTCTATTAATAAACAGCTCACTTCTTTTTGCTCAAAAAGAAGCAAATATCTGGTACTTTGGTTATGGTGCTGGCTTAGATTTTAACACAGGGGAACCTCAAGTTATAACTAACTCTGATGTTAATACTATGCTTGGTACTGCAGTAATTTGTGATAGCCTGGGTAATCTGCTGTTTTATTCTAACGGAACAAAGGTATTTAATCGTGAACATAATATAATGTCTAATGGTGACAATCTATTTGAAGATGATTATCTTGTAACCCAAAGAGTATTATTTGTAAAATTACCAGGATCAAAAAATATTTATTACCTTTTTTGTGTTGGGAGGGGAACTCATTCTTCTAATGGAGAGTATGGGTTGTGGTATAGCATCATTGATCTTTCCCAAGATAATGGTTTAGGTAGAGTAACACAACGAAAAACTTTATTAAATGCAGCCTACGATGCACAAGAGAAATTAACAGCGGTTATACATAAAAATGAGCAGAGTATATGGATTATAACACGGAAAACCATTGAAGATAAATATGCATCGTTTCTGTTATCATCAACTGGCCTTAACGTTAATCCTGTTATAAGTGATGCTCCACCATTTTATACTTTCTCTTCAGAGACAAGGGGTTATATGAAAGTATCGTATGATAAAAAATATCTTTTTTCAGCGTATATGGATTCAAATCCTCAATTTATAACTGAAATTTGCAGGTTTAATGACGAAACGGGTGAGATTACATACTTATATTATATCATGAAATTAGATGAGGCAGCAACAAAATTGCATCCTTTCGGTGTTGAGTTTTCACCAGACTCCAAACTAGCGTACATTGCATTTACAAGAACAGCAGGCGCTCCTATTGATGGAATTGATATTTACCAGTATGATATGAGTAAAATTGAGGATCAAATTGCTTTTGCTCAATCTGCAATACTTATAAACCCAGAGTCTCCAAATAGAGGGCCAGGAGTTGGACTTCAATTAGCGACCGATGGTAAAATATATTGTTCTTTTCTTGAAGGTGATCCGCCAGATTATTATAAAGTAAGTGTTATTCACAAGCCATGGAAGCGTGGTTTGGAGTGTTCTTATCAAAAGGATGCAATAGATTTAGGAAGTAACCAGGTAAGATGGTGTTTCCCCAATATCCTTCTAGACCACTTATTCCGTTTTGAATGGGAAGGCAACTGTGCTGGAAAGGAGAATGGTGTTACGTTTAAGCCTAACTTCAATCCAGTACCTGATTCCATAAGATGGGTATTCAGTGATCCTGAAGCAGGTATTGACAGTGTTTCAACTGAATTAAGTCCTACCCATTATTTCACTCATGCGGGTGATTTTGAAGTGATTGTAGATGTATGGTATTCCCCCACGCCAAATAATCCAATGGGCAGGTATGAGCATACTTCCAGGGTGATTACTGTTGAGGCTGCTCCTGAGCCCGATCTTGGCAGTGACATTCAAAAATGTGAAGGTGCATCCACTGAACTGAATGCAGGCAGTGAACAGGGTGCTTATTCATGGAGTACCGGAGCATTTGGTCCTAACCTGAATACGATTACAGTATCTGATACCGGAACCTATTGGGTAAGGGTCAGAAACAATGCGGGTTGTTATGCCTCAGATACAATAAAAATAAGTTTGTTTCCAAAACCTGTCCTCGATACCACAAACCTTATAATCTCACCCACCACCTGCGGCGGCTCAACTGGGGCTATCAGGGGATTGACAGTAACAGGTACTGATCCCATTAGTGTTGAGTGGAGGGATGTGGATGGCAATGTGCTTGAAACAGGCTTTGATATTTACGATTTACCGGTTAACAACTACTTCCTCTATGCAACTGATGGAAATGGTTGTACCAACTTGCTCGAACAATTTGAAATATCGGATGCAGGTGAGATACTGATAGATACGGTTGTATTT
>JAEYXG010000233.1 GCA_023428585.1 Bacteroidota bacterium | reverse complement strand
CACTTATACATGATGATGTAGTGGATGATTCCAATAAGCGAAGAGGCTATTTTTCACTCAATGCCTTATGGCAGAATAAAGTCTCTGTTCTGATAGGCGACTTTTTATTGTCGAAAGGCTTGTTGCTTTCTTTGGATAATAATGACTTTGAATTTCTGCGCATCGTTTCAGAAGCAACCCGAGAGATGAGTGAAGGGGAGTTATTGCAGATTGAAAAAGCAAGGAGGCTTGACATTCAAGAGGATATTTATTTCGAGATAATACGCAAAAAGACAGCTTCCCTCATTGCATCATGTTGTGCAGCTGGTGCTTCATCGGCTGGTGCCGACACCAACCTGGTGAAGAAGATGCACAAGTTTGGCGAGCTTACCGGCATTGCTTTCCAAATAAAGGATGACCTGTTTGATTATAATAAAACCTTCGATACGGGTAAACCTACCGGCATTGATATTAAGGAAAAGAAGATGACTCTTCCGCTTATCTATACACTCAATAACTCATCATGGAGTGAAAAACGAAAGATTATCAACACGGTGAAGAATCATAACCAGGATAAAGAGCAGGTAATGAAGCTTATGCAGAAGGTTAGAGAGAGTGGGGGTATTGAATATGCCGAAAAGCTTATGCTGGAGTATCGTGATAAGGCTTTGTCAATGTTGGATGATATGCCTGCCTCACCCGCCCTGACATCTCTGAAAAACCTGGTATTGTTTACTACGGAAAGAGCTAATTAGCTCACCTCCAAACTCTGGTATTTATTTCTTGTCAGTGAGTACTTGAGGAATAATGCAGAATCTACTGGCGCCTGTAATCGGTTATTTAGTCAATTTCCGAACAACAGCTTACCCACCCTTCTTTATGGTAAAGGCAAAGGTTGTACCTACGCCTGGTGAACTTCGCACATTAATGGTTTCCTCGTGGGCTTCAATGATGTGTTTCACGATGGCAAGACCCAACCCCGATCCTCCCAGTTCCCGTGATCGTGCTTTGTCTACTCTATAAAAGCGTTCAAAAATTCTTGGTATCTCTATCAATTCTATCCCGGGACCATTATCGGTAACTTCAACCAGTATGTTCTGATCCATATCAAAGAAACTCAACTTCGTCTTGCCTTGCTGAATATTTCCATATTTGATGGAGTTGTCAATCAGGTTGATCAATACTTCCCTTATGCGTTCCCTGTCAGCTCTTACTATCAATGGTTTATCTACCGGCTGTGAAAAGCTGATGGCAACGTTCTTCTTTTTAGTTTTAATCTCAAGAAATTCAATCACCTCACGACAGAGGGCAATGATATCAAAATTGGTGTAATTCAATCGCAGTTCACCTGATTCAAGTTGTGATATCTTTTCCAAATCTTCAACAAGGGCTATCATCCGGTTAATGCTCTTTTCTGTTCTCAGTAAGTATTGTTTGTTGATCGATGGATCATCCAGGCCACCATCCAGCAGAGTAAGAATATAACCCTGAATGTTGAAGATGGGAGTTTTTAGCTCATGTGATACATTTCCAAGGAATTCCCTACGATAGGTAGCCATTCTTTTCAACTCCTCAATTTCCTTCTTCTTGGTTTCTGACCACTCCAACACTTCCCGGTTAACATTCTCAAGCGAGTTCTTATTGAAAGATTTGTCGGTCTCCTTTGGGAGTTTCGACGTACGGATGGTTTTATATATCAGCCTGATTTTTTCGCTAATAAACTTATTTATCAATATATTAATTGAGAAAAAGGCAAAAGCCATAACCAGCAATGTAATTATCAGGCATGCCCAGAGCGGCACAGTCAACAACAGGGAAAAACGCAGAACCAGCAAGGAAACTAGAGTAAATACTGCAATTAGGACTGCAATTTTTATTGCAACTTTGGCCGATTCAGAGAAAATTGATTTCACATTTATATTCTTTAGTCCGGTTAACCTTTATAAAACCGTTATTTAGGCTTACTCTTTTATTATACTCTAACAGTTTCCTTTCATAAGGTTTATAGTCATTCATTATTTTCTACAAAAGTAGTTGGCATTATCTTGGAAGGAAGAAGACCTTAATTGTTATATTCATACTTATATCCCACCCCTTTGATAGTCTTGATGTTCTCAATACCAATCTTTTCACGTATGCGTCTAACATGAACATCTATTGTTCTGTCGCCAACTATTACATCAGGACCCCAAACAGTGGAATAGATTTCCTCCCGGGTAAACACCCTGTTTGGTTTAGAAGCCAGCAGTGCAAGCAATTCAAACTCTTTACGGGGCAGGGTAATCTCATTACCCTGCCTTATGACAATATATCTCTCTTTATCAATGGTGATATCAGCAGCGGAACCTGACATTTCGTTAAACAAGGAGGGGTTTAACCTGCGGAGCAGAGCTTTGACCCTACTCGTGAGTATTCTGGGTTTAATAGGCTTGGCAATATAATCATCGGCACCCGCATCAAACCCTGCCAATTGGGAATAATCCTCCCCGCGGGCTGTGAGGAAAACAACAATGGTTTCCTTGAATTCCGGTATTGACCTTATCTCCCTGCAGGTTTCAATGCCATCCATACCTGGCATCATTACATCAAGTATCACCAGGTGAGGGTGGTTTTTCTTTATAAGTTCCAACCCATCCTTACCATTCTTGGCTGTGAATACCCGGTAACCTTCCTTGCTGAGATTATAACTCAGAAATTCCAGCACATCAGGCTCGTCGTCAACTAATAGAATAGTATACTGCTCAGCATCCATATAATTGTTGTTGTAATTATAAAGTCATTCAAAATTAAGGAAATTATTCCATTTGCAGCTCAGATGTATCTCTAACGGTCTTTTATTTGATGGCTTATGGTGAAACCCGTTTAGTCTCATTCCTGTGCTTAGTGTTTTTGTTTTTATTGCAAAGTTGACTTTTATTTCCTTTTACCCGTCAATATTGAATAAATGGCATGATTATAGATGATCTTGGTTGATGAAAATCTATTGTTAGGTACACAATGTTATCGGTTAAATTGCGTTGATGTTACCTGAAACCATATCTGTGTTACTATAAGCTGCTATTGAAATGAGAATCCGCTTCTTAATGATAATGTTGTTTCTGCCCACATTGTTTTCTTTTACTGATAATTCAAATTCCGTGGGCGATAGTGAGTATTTATGCATTAATGACACGGAGGCCCAATTGGCTGCCATGGTAAATGATTACCGCCGATCAAGGAATCTTCCACCTATACCTGTTTCCATTTCCTTAACCAAAGTTGCCCGTTTACATGCGAATGACCTGGCTGAAAATTTTACTCCCGGTGAACGATGCAATCTTCATAGCTGGTCAAAGGATCCCCGATGGTCCTCCTGTTGCTATACCCCTGATCACAAGAGGGCTGCATGTATGTGGGACAAGCCTCGTGAGCTTACAAACTACAAGGGCGATGGTTATGAAATTGCCTTTTCATCAACTTACCATTACTCGTCGGATGTGGAGTTCATCAAGGATGCCCTCAAGGGCTGGAAATCAAGTAAAGGACACAATGATATTCTGATAAATGGGGGAAAATGGAAAACTGCATCATGGAAAGCAATGGGAGTCGCTATTCAGGGTGATTATGCTGTTATTTGGTTTGGAGAACTCACCGATAAGGAAGGCGTACCATATCTGTGTAAGTATTAATTTATCCCTATCTTTATCGTGTAAAAGAACATAACACGATAATGAAATCAAGGCTCTGTTTATCCATTCCAAATAGAAATCCAATCAACTCTTTCTGCCGTCTTTTTAGTCGCCTGCTAATCCTTTTAATTGTTGTGACTGCATTTATTGGTAGTGCTGTTTATGGTCAGAGTTTCAGTGGAGGTGTTCATGCCGGCTTGGTCGGTAGTCAGGTAGCCGGTGATCTATTCAGTGGTTATAATAAGGCTGGTATCAGCGCCGGAGGTTATGTAGGACTGCAGATCTCACCTAATTCTGTCATCCAGATGGAGTTATCCTATATCCAGAAGGGTAGTCGAGAGAATCCCAATTATGAGAAGGAGAAATTTGATTCTTATATTATGCGGCTTGGTTATGTGGAACTCCCTTTCCTTTACAGAATGATCTATAATGATCGACTGAACTTCGAAACAGGACTGGGAATGAATTTCCTGCTGCATCATTATGAGCGTTATAATAGTGAAGAGTTATTCAGCCCCTTTGCTAAAAGTAATCTTTGCTTCATCCTGGGCCTCTCATACAATATTAATGATCGTATGAGGGTAAACCTACGTACCAATAATTCATTGTTTTCCATCCGTACGGAGCGGGTCAACGGTGATGTATGGCGGTTTTTTGACCACGGTCAGTATAGTGATGCGCTCGTCTTTTCACTCTACTACGAATTGTAGTTTATTTCTTTAAAGTAAATCTGCTTCACCGGCTGTGTATTTTCTCCCAATAAAATAAGCCAAATTTGAGGGTGGAAGAGGGTAAACATCCATGTAGTTGATACTGCTTTACTATTTACAACGAACAGCTTAACGTGATCTTGACCATAGTACAATAGAGGAGGAACAGATTTACCTGTTCCTCCTTTGTTTATGTATAACCGGTTTAAACCGGTTATCAGTGTTTTACCTTATAATGACCCCTGTTTTATCACGTAATGGCCAGTTCTTTACCCGGTAATGATCATTATTTTACTTTGTGATGATCAGTTTTAGGGTATTATTCAATTCACTGCCATATACCTTAACCAAATAAACACCGGCCGGTAAACCTTTGGTATCCATTATGTACTGTGTATCAGTGGTTAAGGCTTTCCTGACCAACATTCCCGAAGCCGACCATAGCGTTATTTGGGTTTCAACTTCATTTTCCGGCAAAAGCAAGGTAAAGTGATCATTGGCCGGATTTGGATAAAGGTGAATGTTATTAATGGTAACATCGTTGGCTGCAGCACAATTTTCAACAGTGATATAACCGGGTTTTGTAGTGGTGAATACACCGGTACCATCTGAAACCACCAGGGTAACATCATAAACTCCCTTGTCACGGTATGTAACTTCAGGATTCTGTTCGGTAGATGTTTCAGGCACACCGCCGGGGAAACTCCAATCCCATGATGTTACGTTTCCGGCTGAATAATCTGTAAACAATACTACATCCGATTCACAAATCACCTGATCAGATGCCATGAAATTGGCCAACAGCATTGTGGAATTTGAGAGTTCCATAAAGTTGATATACTTGTACATCAATGAATCTTTGGTAGATGCTCCCGTTCCATTGATCAAGCCTCCGAATTCAAAGGAAGAGCCGATGGTGCGGTACGTTGATCCATTATAGGCAACCGTGAGGTTATATGAGGGTGATGCATTGGTCAATATGGTAAATGCAGTGTCAGCGGGAAGTATCCGGTCAATATAGCTGTTGTCACCATAATAGGAGAAAGCCATTCCCTCAGTGAAAGTGCCCTCAGCACCATTGATGTAGCCCAAATCGCCTGCCCCATCTCCATTTCCGGTGATTTTAAACATATTATGTCCTATAGTTTGGGGATCTTTTGACCAGGTATCACCACCTTCCATATATACTCTGCCATGGTTGTTATTCATGAAATTAGCCAATGCCTGCCCTTGTCCTGCGGTTAGTACTGCGTTGTTGGGGTAGGTGCCAAGACAGACAAATACCGATTGATAGCTGCCAATCATCAGAGGCCAACTGGTGGTATAATCTGTTGTAACGCCAATATTGGTCAGCGCGGTTCTAATTGCAGGGCCTGAATTTTTGTTGCCATCCAGATCAATTATTAGTACCGGAATCTGACCTACAATAATTGTTGGAGCAGCCGAACCGGCAAACCCTTCATCGGCCTGCATACTGAAATCAAGCGTGACCTGGTGCCCTGATGGAGTAGTGGGTAAGGCCGTGAGTGTAAATGCGGCCTGCACTGATTCATAGCCGTTTATAGTCCCATAATAAACACTGTCAACATTTATCAGAATATAAGGATCTTCAGTGCCTAGTATACCAAGTACATTATAGGCAGGAGCAGTACCGGCATTGAGTATGTTAAGGTTAAGAAGCACTGTTTCACCGGGATCTACCTTCCCATTAATGTAACCGCCACAATCATTTATCATTAAGCCGGCATAGTTCAGTACCACTGAGTGAGCCCTGACCTGGAAGGTTCCTGTCCATTGGAGTGTGTCGGATGTGGCAGTAAAGGTAAAGTTGACCTCATAGCCTTCAGGAATATTTGCAGATGCTGTCAATTCAAATGCATCGGTAATTGAAACAACTTCACCGGCCGGTATGAGCGGGTAAATTTCAGTGGTGTCGTTTA
>JAEYXG010000195.1 GCA_023428585.1 Bacteroidota bacterium | reverse complement strand
CGAAAAGGGATTTCCAAATCAGTTTTTAATTCTGTTAGGATATTTTGCAATGATGGTGGAAATGCTGTCCCCTTAGGCACCGAAAAGCATAGACCATGGGCCTGTCCGGCGCCATGATAAGGATCTTGACCCAATATTACAACCTTAACTTTGTAAAAGGGGGTTTTGTTGAATGCTTCAAAAATTTGTGATCCTGCAGGATAAACAGGATATTTGGCTCTTTCTTCAATCAAATAATTCTTCAACTCCTCGAAATATGGTTTCCTGAATTCATCTATCATAACCTCTTTCCAGCTCTGCTCAATCTTTGGTTGAATATTCGTCATAAAGGAGTTACTTTTGGCGGATTTTTTGATTAACAATAAATAACTGACAATTCAGTTATATTTATAACTACAATGGAAACCTAACCTTTCGTATTCGTAAAATTATGAAAAAATTAATTCAGATTATTATAGTCGTAAGCGTATTATCAATTCTTGCCGTTTCATGCAAGTCTTCACAAAAATGTGCGGCTTATGGTGAATCGCATCGATACAAAGTAGAAAGAAACTTCTAGCACTGGTAATTATCTACTCAGGCAGCCTATGTAATACATGGGCTTTTTTTGCTTATTAGTCGATCCATTTGTATACTTTTGTACTAAATAATTGTTATACAGTAATGAGAAAGATAACCCTTATATCACATATACTTTTTTTCTTACTGCTGAATCTATCCGTTTCTGCTCAATACGAGGCGGATTTTGATTCTGTAGCTGATAATGTCCTTTTCAGAAAGGAGATGAATGGTGCTTTTATTTTACATACAAATGGTTGGGGGCTTGAATACCGCCTGGGCGAAAACAGGACAGCATTTAATAAACGAATTCTAGAGTTTGATTTGCTAGAATATAAACATGCCAAGGAAATTAAAAGTATAAATCCGTTTTATACCAATACGCGTAGTTACATTTATGGCAAATTGAATGCTGTATATCTTGTACGCGCGGGCTATGGATCACAAGTACAATTAAACAGGAAGCCTTATAGTGGTGGTGCCGAACTTAGGCTGTTCTACATTGGAGGACTCAATATGGCACTTACAAAGCCGGTTTATTTGAATATCCTTGAATGGGACACAACCGAAACCAGACCAGTAATCAATAAGGAAAAATATGACCCCGACAAACATTTTCCCGATAATATTTTTGGAAGGGCTTCATTTCTTAATGGATTTAAGGAACTTAAACCCTATCCGGGCGTCTATGCCAAATTGGCTTTAGGCATTGAGTTCGGTAACATCAATCAGAGCACCAAGCTAGTTGAAATAGGAGCTGTAATTGACTATTTTGTTAAACCGGTTCCAATTATGGCTACCCAAAAAGCCGATCAGTTTTTTGTAACCTTATATTTAAGTGCCGGACTAGGTAAAAGATATGATTAATCTTTACTAAGATTTTGATATAAGCACAACCGGATTTAAAAAAAAATGAGCTACCTAGTAACAAGGCAGCTCATTTTAATATCTCAATTTACCTTTATTTCTGAATAATCAATTTCGTTGTTGTCCTTTGTCCATCCATAATGATGCTGATCATATAGATACCGTTTGACAATTGAGCTAGTCCAAAATCTTTATGGAATCCATTAATAAAGTTAACAGTTTCACTCATCCGTTTGCTGCCAAGTAAATCATAAACTTCAATTTGAGCATTACCGTTGAAAGTGCTTTTAACACTGATATTTACACGGTTTGCTGCAGGTGAGGGATAAACCTTTACACCGTATTTTAACGGTGTAATATCCTCTATTCCCAATGTAACGCATCTGAAGCTCCATGTATCGCTATACTCACTGGTATCCCTACTGCTAATGGCTTTTACCCTCCAATAATATACATTGGCACTATCAAGCACATGAATTGGAACTTTGAATGTATTTTCTCCACCTGAGTTGATGTTATAAGAGAATGCATTGGTAAATTCAGGATTTCGTGCAATATCAAGTTGGAAGCTAACAAGACCTGTGAGTGTTTGCCAGGTTAATGTCGGTTGAAGTTCAACATTCGTAGCATTATTCGAGGGTGAAGTCAAGGTTACATTACCAATGGTTGAAAAATTACGAATTTCTGAAAGTAGTGTATCATGGGCATGAATAGCAGCCATTTGCCAATAATAGGTAGTTCCAAACAACAATGTATCAGGAGAGAATTTAACAAGATTAGCTGCAACATTATATGCTTCATACTGCGCTATATTGGGGTCCATTGATAACCTTATCTGGTATTTCAATAATCCGTCAATTTTATTCCATGTAAATTCAACATCAGGTGATAGATCTGTAGTGCCATCATTTGGAGTTTTCAGAGCGAAGTTATTGGTCACGGTAAAACTTCTTGATGCTGACCAGGCTGAAGTGTCCAAAGCATGACGTGCGCGCATTCTCAGGTAGTACTTTTGTCCAAAATGAAGTGAGCTGGCATTGGTTTGTGAAGCAGTTGGATGATTAGCCACTGAAGTCAGGCTAAGCATAGGACTGTTGAAATTAGCTGTTGTATCAAGCTGATAGTCAACGAAACTTACACCATAAATATCCTGCCATATAATCTGAACATTGGGAGTTACACTTGCAGCATTTTCATTAGGGCGGCGTATGGTAACCGTATTTATTACTGTAAATGCTCTGGTTTCTGACCAATCAGAACTACCACTGTTGTCAATTGCCCTAACCCTCCAATAATATGGTTGGTCAAATAAAAGCATGGACATCTTGTAGTTAGTAAGGTCAGTTGTAAAAACAACCGGATTAGTAAAATCTGAAGTAGTGTCAAGATTCACTTCATAATATAAGCCCAGTTGACCGGTAACTGCATTCCAGTCCAACTCTGTATCAGGAAATACACCTGTAGCATTATTGGCAGGGGCAATCAGTTCCGGGGTATAGATATTAGGAGATGCCGAAAGCGTTGTAACAGCTATTACCAGCATCAGCGTTAAGTATAAATTTTTCATGTTTCCTATTTTTATTCAGTTTTAGAGTTCAAGTATCTAATGACTCAGCGATAATTATTTTACAACAACAAATTTTGCCTTCTGTATCTCATTATTGGTTATAGCCTGTAGGATATAGGTTCCTGAACTCAGGTCATCACAATTTACTGAAACCTTGTTTACACCCTTGTACATGATACCAAGGTTCTGCATCTTCACAGCATTTCCTCTTAGGTCGTATATTCTAAGGATCACATTACCTGTTACAGCAGTTTCAAGGTTAAAGTTGATAGAATTGTTAACCGGATTCGGGTATATATTCAAAACTTTAGAATCAGTTCTATTATCAAAAATTGGACGGTTCAAGCCAACATAAAGCCTGTTTTCAAAAATCCCATTACCGTGTGATGCAATATAGATTGCACCGGTGTTGGTAATTCCGGATAATCCATCGATGATTGGTCTAACAGCAGTTTGCTGACGAATTGACATGATTGGAATAGCACCCATACCATTGTTTTCAGCAACCCAATTGGTGTTTAAGCCTATGTTGGTAGTGGTGTAGATGCCAAAGTCAGTTCCAATAAGTAAATTGGATGTACTCATCTCAAACAAACTTGAATAAACCGGCATCTTGGGCAAATTACCCTGTGCTGAAATGAATGAAGGTGACTGATCAAGTGAATTGGTTGTAAGATATACAAAATCATTGCTACCATAATCTGCCAATGTAACCACTACTCTGGTTTCATCATTAGGATCAACGGAAACTGAAGTAATATATCTGTTTGGGAATTCCTGTATTAATGAGGTTGAAATAATTACTGAAGTACTTGAAATATCAGCTCTGATTGAATCGTTGGCTAATGCAATATTTGCCATACGGTAAACTTTTCCATTCTGTGTTCCAACAAACAGGTAATTGGCATCAGCTGAATAGGCCATTGCAGAGGGGATACCGTCAATATTGGCAATCTTGAACCACTTAGGCAATTTACCAAAATCAAGCACCTCTTTCGACATATAAACTGCATTGGTAACTCCAATGAAGAAGCGTGAGGAAATTTTATCCTGAATTCTTACTGAGTCTCCCTTTATCAATGCTTCCGTTAAAGTGTAGTGAAACGGGAACCCTCCGGTTTTACTTTTCACTTCAATTGTTTCACCTGAAGCATGATTTACCTTAGCATAATATGTTACACTATCTCTTGACACTGTATTGTTGAAACTCTCCCACATTCTGAAAGGAGTAAGGAAAACGCCAGTATTACTGTTACTGATTTCGGTAGTGACAAAATCATTGGCAATAGATACACCAAGGTCGGCTGATCTTTGAAGCAATCCACCGGTTGATGAATAGAACATAGCGTGTGGATTTATCATTGACATTTCAACTGAGCCACCAACACTTCCATTAAAAATCTGATGTCCTGCTTTAGGAGTATTACCTTCACGATCAAGAAAAACAGTTCCGTTACCCTGTGTACCTCCCAGTACTCTGCCTTGATCGTCAAAAGCTACAGTATAGAACATTGATGTTCTGTAATCACGATTCAATGACTGCAATGACTGAAAGTCATTATCAGTTGTATAAATACCATCATCTGTTGACACATAAGCCACATTTTCTCCAAGAATAATATTATGGAACCTGGTAACAAAACCAGGGGTTTTCTGCTGCCATTGGTAGAAACCGGTCTCTAATATTTGTGTTCCTTCCCAAACATCCATACCTCCAACATAAATCTGATTAGGATTAGAAGCACTAACAACCAAAGAAGCAACGTAATCACCATAATGAACAGTGTTTGCTGCATTACCAAATACATTGAACAATGTGCTGGCACCAGGGCCTACCAAACGCCAGGTCTGACCTTTATCCTTAGAAACATAGATACCAAACAACTGTCCTCTCAAATAGGTGCTATTTGAGCCGTCAGCTATTAATACAGCATATATGGTAGCTGGATCTGATGGTGCAAAAGCGGTTTCAATCCTGGCAAGTCCATCGTGAGGTAATTCATTTTCACCAGCCTCACCAGAAATAAGAACGAAATTATCAGTTACTCCATTTAATGAAAGATATACTTTATTGCCAACAGATGCAATAACAGCTCCATCACTTGCAACATCAACCTCGGTGCTTGCTTCATTAAGGTCCACTCCTCCGGCTTTAGCCACTGCCCATGTTTGTCCACCGTCAGTAGATACTTTCAATCCACTGTTGGTTGCAGCATATACTCTATTGTTATCACCTGCAGCTACCTTATTAATATAGGCCCATTCAGCATCCGGATTATTGAAAGTACCCGGATCCGTTGATGCCAATTTGGTAAAGGCATTACCGTCAGTTGATTTATAGATTCCCTGCCCAATGAACCCACTGAAAAGATTGAATCGCTCACTGGCAAAGCCTTCACCTGTACCAACATAGATATCTCCGTTTGGTGCTTGGCCAATACAACTAACATTCAAAATAACGTTGTCGGTATTAATTTGTGACCAGGTTAAACCACTAGTAGTTGATTTCCATAAACCACCTGATACACCTCCAGCATATAGAGTTTTAAACTGAGGATCTTTATTTGATAATAATAAGGCTCTGGTTCTGCCTGAATAATTATCCGGTCCCATAGAATTCCAGTTTAACCCTAGAGCTGCCTGCCCACATGCAACTGGAGTGATAACATTGAATACTCCTGCTGCGAACATAAATGTCAGTAAGCCAATGAGTAATTTTCTACTTTTCATATAATTTTAGTTTATTAAAATTTAATGTTTTGCGCATATTAGAGGGGCACAAGTTACGTTATTTTCCAATACATACAAGCAACCCATACATTTTTTTGTAGTATGACTTTTTAGATTGGCGCAAACTCTTTTCGGAGCCCCTTGGTCATCCTTTTTATCACGGCAAAGGTATAAAAATGAAAATCAATACAAGTAAATTTTTTACAGTAATTTTAGTAACTTTTTCAAGTTTTTCTCATACACTTTTATAGTTTTGTAGCTTATAAAACATCAATTCCATGAAAAGTCTGTTTTTCTGCATTTCCTTATTTTTTATACTGTTGCCAAACAGTCTATTTTCTCAAGAGAAAACTATTGATAATCCTTACATTTTCAAAATAGTTAAAGAGCTGGAATATACTCCTGTAAAGGATCAATACAGAACCGGCACATGCTGGAGTTTTGCTACCGTTTCATTTCTTGAATCGGAATTGATCAGACTTGGCAAAGGTTCTTATGATCTTTCCGAAATGTTTTTCGTGAGCCATGCATACAGGGAAAAAGCCAACAGGTATGTGAGGTTTCATGGTGCATCCAATTTCGGCCCTGGTGGTCAAGCTCATGATGTTCTCAATATTATGAGGAAGCATGGTTTGGTTACACAACTCGATTATCCGGGGTTGTATCCAGGTGAAA
>JAEYXG010000186.1 GCA_023428585.1 Bacteroidota bacterium | reverse complement strand
TCTTTCTTCTTCATTGAACTTAGGCCTTTAATAGCCATAAAAATTGCGGCAGCAACAATTAAAAAGTCAACTACATTTTGAATAAACATGCCATAATTAAGCATAACAGCCGGTTTATCACCCTGTGCAGCAATCATTTCCCATGCATATTCTTTGAAATCAAGGCCACCAAGCAGTACTCCAATCGGTGGCATGAGAATGTCGTTTACAAATGATGTAACAATCTTGCCGAATGCTCCACCAATAACTACTGCAACTGCCAGATCAATAACATTGCCACGCATTGCAAATGCTTTAAATTCATCAAGGATCTTCATGATTTTTAATTTTTAGGTTAGAATTATATTTATTAGAATTCAAGTGCAAGTCCAACACCAAATGTTTGTTTTAATTGTGTACGAGGTCCAGATTCACCATTTTTGTCAAGCAATGGAATGTCATCATCATAAAGAAGTGTAATTCCAATGAAGGTTGAGATATACTTGTTGACTTTAAGTGAAAGCATGGAATCCCAGTTGACATCAATATTCTCAGGATGCTCTAGGTAATTGCTGAAAAGCTGGAGTTTACTTTTAAGTTCCACATTTTTCAATAGTTCTTTCTGGAACAATGCAATTGCAGCAGTACCAAGTTCAAAGCGACTGTTTTTACCTTCTTCCATCACAACTCCGTTAGTGTCAATTACGGCAGGGTCAACACCATAGGCTCCTGCATCAGCAAGTGGCTGGTAAGTTACTATTGTCAACCTGCCGGTCAACGGCAGGAATGAAAGCGAAAGGTAGTCGTTAGGCTTGTAATCTATACCGACCCCCAGCTGGATATAACCGGGAGCCAGGAACTTTGATACAATTGTTGAGTCATCGGGATATTTGAAACCTTCACTGAACTGTGTGTTGAAATTAAAGTTTGTACTGAAATAGAGGTTTT
Source organism: Bacteroidota bacterium (assembly GCA_023428585.1). Taxonomy (GTDB): domain Bacteria; phylum Bacteroidota; class Bacteroidia; order Bacteroidales; family Lentimicrobiaceae; genus Lentimicrobium. The sequence continues at coordinate 5,473 of JAEYXG010000186.1, read as the reverse complement.
TGGCAATAGATAAACCATACTTTGAGTAAAAATCAATTTTATCTTCACTTTTTCTCAGTGACTGGCCTTCAATCTTTAGTAATCCATAGGCCAGATCCAGATTGTTGTCCCACATACGGTTGCCCTCCTTGTATTTAGCATAAAGATTGAAAAAACCATTTCCACCGGAGCTGTTTTCACCACCTGCAGCCCAATTTGAGAATGACACCTGTGAGAAGGATAAACTAAGTTTACTACCCTTTTTCCATGCAGTGTCACTTTTCAACTCAGTTGTATCTGTTTGGGCAAAGGCAAAATTTGATAAAATAATTATCAAAACGATGAGTAGATTTTGTTTCATAATATAGCTAATTTTAAATTATTGACTGAAAACAACTTATTTGCATATTGGTTCAACCTCCATAACTTGATTTTACAACCGGATTGAATCTTCCGTCAGGCCCCTGGTCGAGGCTAAAGCTAATGCTCAGGCTGGTTCTTGTCCGTACGGCCTTATCGTCATATACTCCGGGCATCCATTTGATCAAATGCAGCATCCTGATCGCTTCTTCGTTACAACCCGCGCCAACTGAGTTTGCTATCAGTACATTAGAAATCTTGCCATTGGTTTCAATTATAAAACTGAGCTTTACTACACCTGATACATTTTGCCTGATTGCTGCGTCGGGATATTCAAGGTTGGAAGCGATGAAACTGGCCAGTGTCATTTTCTTGTCAGCAAATATCGGATAGGGAGCACTATGTAGATTACGGTACCAGTAAACCTTGCCTGTTGTATCAATCGGTTCGTATGGTTGGATGATGGTGGTGTACCCGCGTGTTTTGCAAATCCTGTTGTACTTTCTTAAATTAAAATCAATTTCAAAATGCTTCGTGCTCTTAACCGGGAATCCTCTAAGGGTGGCAGGAGTCCATTCTATAAGCTTGAAAATCCTGATCGTTTCATTGTAGGCACTTTCAGCAGGGCTTTCTACATTTCTAACGCCTGAAGTATGCCCATTTTCATCAATATCAAAGATGAAATATACTTTTCCTTCAATATTTCTATCAATCATACCCTGCGGATATGTTAACTCCTGATTGATAAAATAGTGTAATTGATGATTGCCTCCAACGGGCTGAGCATCAATAAAATCCTGCCCGTTCAATACGTTGCTTATTATTAACAGAATTGTTGCAAGAAGCGAATTCTTCATGTAAGGCCTATTGTGATGTAAATATAATTCTTTTTAACAAAAATGCAATGAGGAATATTTTATCAGATTTATTCATTTAAATATTGGAAAAGGTGTATTGTAATCATATTGAAAAGATGGCCCCGATTATTGCGTTCTCCATCGTATTACGAAAAGCCTGTCAAGGAGTCAAATATTTGCAACATTAAGGAAAGCTGTGAGGATTACATAGGGAATCATTAAGGTTAACTCCAGTACAACTCCAGTGCAGGTCCTGTACAACTCCAGTAAATTCCAATAGTAACTGGACCTGCACTGGAGTTGTACTGGACCTGTACTGGAGTTGACTCAATTGAATACCTGTTTTACCTGCTCAATTTGTTAGGGATCAAAGCGGTAACCAGTTATACCATTAGAAATAAAGATTTAAATAAGCTGATACTGGCGTATGCGTGCATATCGCTTTGGAAATGACTATAATGCATGACTTGATTGCCCGATTGAAGGTTCAATTAATTGGACTTTGATTGGTAGTAAAATTGTTTTGATGAAATGAGTGCGAGAAACTGGGGCTCAAATGGGCATTATGGTTTCTGTTCTCACCCACCCTTTGCTTCCATTGGCAATGCGTATTTCCTTCCAACCGGTAAGTTCATCAATTATCTTCACCTTCAATCCTTCGTGAACAACAAAAAGATCAATTCCTGATTCTTCAGGTGAACTCTTGACTGATAATGAAGCAGCAAACACAATGCCCTCATTTTTATTCTTAGCGTGAATGTAGGTATTCTGAGCAACTATAAAGACAATGCCAGTGCAAAATAAAAGCATAATGCCAATAGGCAATAATACCCGGCGGACGACAGCTGAGGATGAGAGTAAGAATATGGCAATTGTAACGAAGAATAACGCAAAGAGTATGATTGAAAGCAACGCCCAGTCATCAGGTGCCAAAAGTTGTTTAAGTGAAATCCACCAACGTTGGTAGAAAAGCTTGGGTAATTCATCTATTTTGTCGATAATCTGGTTGTTTGACACCTTCAGGTTATAAATAATGTCCTCATTTGTGGGGTCAAGTTTCAGCGCCCTTTCATAATTAAGAATTGCTGATGGGATGTTCTCCGCTTTATAATATGCATTTCCCAGATTATAATACAGTTCAGCAGATGCCTTGCCTTGCTCAATTACCTTTTCATAAATGGAGATTGCTTCTTCATATTGACCTCTCTGATATGCCTTGTTTCCATTGAGGATTTCGGTTTGAGGATTAGCTATTGCAAACGAAACAGCTAATAAATAGAAGAATGACAAGATAATTGATTTCTTCATAACGATATCTCCTATTTTAACTCTTGTTCTGTTTGGGTAATTACTGCCATCGCTTCGGAGTATAAGTTGCCCATGACCTCTGATTTTTCTCCTGGTGCGAATCTTACGAACTCACAATTGTTAAGGGCACTGACAAATTTGGCAATGATTTCTTCCTTTACTTCTTTACGTGTCAAGGCTTCCGATACAGAATCGATGGAAAGTGCCGATCTTGAAATGTTAAACTTGTCGCTTATATATCCCCATAGTGCATTGGATATTTCATTGCAAAAGGCGGTCTGGTTATTATTTTTCAGATAATGCTCAGCTGCTTTTAAACGCTTTCGTGCAATTCTGGTGGCTTTTCTATTGCGCATCAAAGCAACGTTACCTCTCTTCTTGAGTTCTTTTTGCCAAATCAAAAGGAATGTTATGAAAAGTGCTAGTGGTGCTGCCAACAATAACCAGAATAGGGGAGAACCGAATAAAAACGTATTGACAGGGCGCAATTTAACTATACCAGAATGGATATATCTGATATCAGTACCGATATATTGGAAATCTTCCTTGTCAACTCCGGTGTTGGCATTGGCTTGGTTGCCGATTCCTTTTTCTACGGTTATCTTGTATTCAGGAGTAGTAAGAGTACGGTAACTGCCTGAATTTATATCAAAATAAACGAAAGGTACTGATTTGATGGTGTAGTTGCCGTGATTTCGGGGTACTATGAGGAATTCAAAGGTGCGTTTACCGGTGATGCCTGTGCTCCCGCTTTTAATATCATCGACTATGCGTGGATCATAGACCTCAAAATCAGTTGGAAAGATGAAATTTGGTTTCTCAATCATCTTGAGATTACCCGAACCTGAAACAGAAAATCTTAGTGTGAGTGCATCATTGGCCTTTAGTTTATTCTTATCAATTGAAGAGTTGATGGTATACTTGCCAACGGCACCATCGAAGCCTTTATTCCCAGTTATAGGTGGAAGTGGTTTGACATTGACGGTTATTGCATTCGATAAAAGTGTCTTTTCTATATTTTGATAATTGCTACCGAAGAAACTGTCATTGAAGAAATCATCAAATGGATCATTTGAGCGTTTCCTTTTTCTTTCAACTTGTGCTGTAACTTCAACCTCCAATGGTTCAATCGTCAATTTCCCTGATTTCTGGGCAAACAGGGCATCCTTCTTTATCTCTGCAACAGCATATTCCAAACCGTCAATGGTTTCTCTGTACTGCTTGTAATTTGTGTTGTTTTCGAGTAGGTTTTCCTTCCAGAAACCAGTCATTGAAGGTAGTTTTGTAAATCGGGGAGGAGAGATGGAGATACGGGTGTATATTTTATAAGTTATGATAACCTGCTCTCCCTGGTATGGATTGTTCTTATTGATACTGGCTCTTATAAATAGATTTTTTGAGCTTATGTCACCTCCTGAAGGTGTTGCTTGCTGATCAGGTTGGACCTGCTTCTGGCCTTTGACAACTTTAATGGTTAAGGGATTCGATTCATAAACCTTGCCATCAACAGTTACATTTGCCTTCCCAATAGTAAAGGTGCCTTCTTTAATAGCCTGCAGAATATATGTATAAGAATACTCAACTGACCGCGTAACCTTATTGTTGATGATCTGCATGCTTGAACTGGAGCTTGGATTAGGTCCAGAGAGTACGGAAAAATCCTTTATTGCAGGCGCTTTGAAACCACTGGCCTGATCATTGACACTGAAGATTAGCCTGAATTGATCGCCTACTGCCACTTGTTCAAGAGCAGTAGCAGTAAACTCAACCTGTTGACTATATCCTGAAGTGAAAGTAAGAATGAGTAAAGCTATTTGAACTGCAATTTTACTATTCACAAATTTTATACTCATAAGTGCTCAGTTAGTTTATGCAAAATAACAATATTATTACCAGTCTTTATCAACCTGAACTTGGACTTGCTTTACTTTTTGCTTGTTGACTTTATCCATAGTTCGCTGTTCGTCATTGTTAAGAGCCTGCAACATTCTCTCTGCATCCTTCCTTGATAGTTGTCCTTTTTGTTGCTGGTCTTGATTGTCAGACTGTTGCTGTCCATTTTCAGGTTGAGACTTTTGTTCCTGTTTGTCCTTGTTGTCCTTATTGTCGTTTTTGCCTTGTCCTTGTTGATTTTGCTGTTGTTGTTTCAGCTTGTTCAGAGCATAGCTCAGATTATATCGGGTGTCGTTGTCTTCAGGAATCATCCTTAATGCTTGTTTGTAAGCATTTATGGCTTCCTGATAATTTTCACTTTTTAGTTTGGAATTGCCCAGGTTATGATATGCAGCTGCCAATTGCAATTTATCATCAGGTTTTATTCTGGCAATGGAGCTTTCAAAAGTTTTTGCTGCATCTTCATAGCTTTCCTGTTTATACAGTGAATTACCCAGATTGTAGGCGCCTTTTACTGATTCGGGTTTTTTATCCAATGCTTTTCTATAACTGATTTCAGCATCCTTGTATTTGCCATCTTCATAAAGATGATTTCCTTTGCGAATGACCTTGTTCTCGTTTTGTGAAAACACCTGAGAACAGCTAGCAATTGTAATCAATATGATTAATATCAGTTTCATTTGTTTTTTACTGAGTTAGGATTCAGAAACGACAGCTTTTGAGCTAAACGACTCTTTCGTTCATTAATTATAAAGTTCAGGAAAATAAGTAACATGGCAATGGCAATGAAGTACTGAAACCGGTCTTCATAATCAGAATAGCTCTTAACATCGTATGTATTTGTTTCAAGGCGTTTAATCTCATCAAATATCCGGTTGAGGCCAACCTGAGAATTGTTGGCTCTAACATAAATTCCTTTGCCGGCATCAGCAATTTGCTGAAGCATCGTTTCATCAAGGCGTGTAATGACAGTTGACCCCGCTTTGTCCTTCTTAAACCCGGTTATTGCTCCATTGTTGTAAATAGGAATGGGTGCTCCTTCAGCCAAGCCTAACCCAATGGTAAATATTCTGATG
>JAEYXG010000130.1 GCA_023428585.1 Bacteroidota bacterium | reverse complement strand
CTTCAGGTGAGGTTGACTTCGCCAATGACTTTTTCGGAAAGCCAACAAACCTAACAGTTTCCGGACAGCTGGAAGGAGAGCTTGGCGCTATGGCATTGTCAAATGTATATACTTTTGGCCCTACTTTCAGAGCTGAAAATTCCAATACTCCACGGCACTTGGCTGAATTCTGGATGATTGAGCCGGAAATGGCTTTCTATGATATAAAGGATAACATGGATCTTGCAGAAGAGTTCTTGAAATACCTGGTAAACTATGCCCTTGACAATTGCATGGCTGATCTTGAATTTCTAAACAAGATGTATGATAATGAACTGATTGAACGCTTGCGGTTTGTCACCGGTAATGCATTTCAACGTCTTGATTACACTGAAGCTGTTGATATCCTGATGGCTTCAGGCCAAAAGTTTGAGTATCCTGTTGACTGGGGAACTGACCTTCAGAGTGAACACGAACGATATCTGGTAGAGAAACATTTCAAAAAACCGGTCATACTTACCAATTATCCAAAGGCCATCAAGGCTTTTTATATGAAACAGAATGACGATAATCGCACCGTGAGGGCTATGGATGTGTTGTTCCCAAGAATTGGAGAGATAATTGGAGGATCACAACGTGAAGAAAATTTAGAGAAACTTACAAATAGAATAAATGAACTGGGGATTCCTGAAAAGGATATGTGGTGGTACTTGGATACACGCAGGTTCGGAACCGCACCTCATAGCGGATTTGGTTTAGGGTTTGAAAGATTAATACTCTTTGTTACAGGTATGGCTAATATAAGGGATGTTATCCCATTCCCAAGAACTCCGCAGAATGCTGAGTTCTAATTAAATAAATTGAATAGTGTTTGCGTTATAGTAAGTAGAGATGTTGGAGAAGGTTTTGCATAATTGATATTCAATTAGATATATGAATTATAGCGTGGGGTTTTGATTAAAAATTGTGGATTAGTTGCTTTTTGATTTAAAATTAGAATATTTTTAACCTGTCAATCATCCTGAACTTCGGATGATAAACAAACTGAACATAGAAAAGGAAATTGCATGTTAAGTCAGAAACTACAGCAGAAATTATTACAAAGGCTGTCACCACAGCAGATTTTGCTGATGAAGTTACTGCAAATTCCTTCTATTGCCCTTGAACAACGAATAAAGCAAGAGATTGAAGAGAATCCTGCGCTGGAAGATGTCAATGATCCTGAAATGTCAAATGACCAGGAGGAAAGTCAGACAGATGTTGAAACGGATCCTGTTGATGAACTTGAAAGAGAACGTGACGACTTTGACCTTACGGATTACCTTGATGATGATGATATCCCGGCATATCGACTAAATGCCGGAAATTCCAGTGCCGATGATGAACACAGGGAGATGCCCTATGCATCGGGTGCAAGTTTTCACGAATTGCTTCAAACGCAACTGGGATTAAGGGTTCTTGATGAAAGGCAGCATAAAATTGCCGCCTATATCATTGGCAATATTGATGATTCAGGATACTTGAATCGTGAGTTGTCTGCTATGGTCGATGATTTGGCCTTTACTCAGAATATAATGACAGATGTAAAAGAGATTCTGGGTATGCTTAGAATAGTGCAAGAGTTTGATCCTCCAGGAGTTGGGGCCAGAGACCTACGTGAATGTCTTCTTATTCAACTTCAAAGAAAGGAACAGACTCCCTCAGTTGCCCTAGCACTGGATCTGGTCGATAATTTCTTTGACGAGTTGACAAAAAAGCACTATGATAAAATCACAAAAAAGACCAAGGTTAGTGATGAAGAGCTTAAGGATGCCGTGAATGAAATCCTCAAATTGAATCCCAAACCAGGGAATTCGGTTGATGAGGGAGCTCGAAACAATCAGTATATAATGCCCGATTTCTTTATTTTCATTCACGATGAGGAATTGGAACTGCAGATTAATTCACGCAATATGCCTGAATTAAGACTTAGCCGCAATTATGTTGATATGCTTGAATCATATTCTGAAAATAAGAGCAAATCAAATAGTCAGCGTGATGCTGTTATGTTCATCAAGCAAAAAATAGATTCTGCAAAATGGTTTATTGACGCAATCAAGCAACGTCAACACACTTTATACGTTACTATGAGTGCCATTATGCAATATCAGCAGGAGTATTTTTTAACGGGGGATGAAACCAAACTCAAGCCCATGATTCTCAAAGACATTGCTGAAATGGTGGGGCTTGATATTTCAACTATCTCCAGGGTCGCAAATTCCAAATATGCTCAAACACCGTATGGTACTTTTCTTCTAAAAAGCTTCTTTTCGGAATCAATGCAGACTGATTCAGGAGAAGAGGTTTCGACCAGAGAAATTAAAAAGATACTATCTGATTGTATAGCAGCTGAAGAGAAGGCGAAACCACTTACAGATGAACAACTTACTGACATACTAAAAGAAAAAGGCTATAATATTGCGCGACGTACAGTTGCCAAATACCGTGAACAGCTGAATGTTCCAGTTGCCAGACTGCGCAAAGAATTGTAAATATTGGCACTCCATTTAAAGCTTGTCAACAAATCCTCCTCCCATTGATACCCTAAGTATGCCACTATATTGACATTGGGTATGCCATAGACCTGCAATCCATTATTTTGTTGGAAATTAGTAATATTTTTTGTATATTGCGTAGGTGTTTGCGTTTAAACACTTGTAATACTATCTCTATAGAAAACTAATATTATGGAAACAGAAGCTGAAAAAATTGTGACAATTGCACGTTTTCCTAATAATCGTGCACTTTTGCTTCAGTCAAGCTTGCAAGCTGAGGGAATCGACTGCTTTCTCTCACATCAGAATTTACTACAGGCAGCAGTATCGACTGGGGTTGAAATTAAAGTACGGCGCTCTGATATGGATAGGGCCCTTCGCCTGATAGAGCAATATAAGGAAGAGCAGGGAAAGCAGAAGGAGAAGTCAATTAAATCTCTTAGAAGTGTAAGAAGGATACTAGTACCTGTGGATTATTCAGATGCCTCTGAAAAAGCTGTAGATCTTGCGTTGGATATTGCTGATACACTGAAAGCAGAAATCAAGCTTTTACATGTTTATTATAATCCTGTACTTGATGTAGCACCATTTGATACAAGCCATACATATCAGATAAATCTGAGCAATTATCTTCATGAGATTGAACAGAATGCCCGTAAGCAGATGGCTTCAATGGTAGTAAATCTGCGCAAAAAAGCTGCGTTAACAAAAAGCAAGGTTAAAGTCTCCTACACTTTAACAAATGGACTGGCAGCCGATGAAATACTAGCCATGAGCCACAGATATAACCCGGGCATCATTATAATGGGGTCTCGTGGCATGGGCAAGCAATCAGAAGGATTATTGGGTAGTGTGACGGGTAAAGTTGTTTCGAAATCAATAGTACCTGTAATTGCAATTCCTGAAAATTCGAAGTCGCTCAGTATTGAAAAGGTGAAGAATGTATTATATGCAACAGATTATGATAATTATGATCAGGTGGCATTAAGCAGGCTTATTAACCTATTGCATCCATTTAGCGCAACGCTTCACATAGTGCATGTGAGCATTGGAGTTAAGAAATCATGGGATAAAATTAAAATGGATTCTCTGAAGAAATTCATTCAAGATGAATATTCTAAGTTTCCAGCCAAGTATAAAATACTCATAAGTGATGATGTTGTCAATGGTCTGGAAACATATATGCGTGAGAATGCCATTGAAGTAATTGCGCTCACTAACCATTCACGTGGCTTGATAAATAGCTTCTTTACACCTAGTGTGACAAAGATGATTATGCAACGAATCAATAAACCCTTGTTCGTTTTCAAGGCAGGTAGAGAGCTATAATACCGGATAAAAGGCATTTGGTAAATGCTTTATTCGCGTTTCGTTACTATTTAGAATAATTGAGATGATGTCAAAGCGGACTTCTTGTTGAATTCTGTGTCTTTCAACATATGCTTGTGCCGCTTTGACAAGCAGTCGTTGCTTATTTTTATTTACGAATTCGGCAGGGTCTCCATATTCATCACTATAGCGTGTTTTGACCTCAACCACAATAAGAAATTCTGTATTTATTGCGATGATATCAATTTCTTCCTTGCCAAATCTCCAGTTTGTTTCAAGAATGTTGAATCCCTTGTCCAGTAGAAATTGCAATGCAACTTCCTCCCCTTTATTTCCCAGGTCATTATGTTCTGCCATTATTTAGTGAAGTTTTAGGAATGCGAGAATAAGACATTAGTATTTAGGGATTTGCAATTGGCCTAATACTAGAGCATACAATAAATAAAGCAGGAAAAAGCCTCCAATAACAAAGAGTACGGGTTTTATAAGGTTCTTGAATTTACGTAGCCCTTTGGTTGGAAGTGGTTCTTTGAAGATTAAATGAGCATTCTGAGAGACCTCAAGTGTTGCTTCACGGCCTAATATGAGAGGTAGGTTGAGTGATTGATGTCCCGCCGGGAAATTAAAAATAACGGGATATTTAAATTCATCAACACATTCACGAATTATTTCTTCAGCAGATTTGCCAAAAGGGATGTCATTGTCACGCATATCAGTAAAAGCACCAACAACAAGTCCTGCAAGATTATCTAGTTTACCATTACGCTTTAGAGTAATCATCATTCGGTCAATATGATAAAGGTATTCATCAATATCTTCAATAAAAAGAATCTTGCCATTTGTGTCTATATCAGAAGGTGTTCCCAGCTGACTATATAATATTGAAAGATTGCCTCCAGTAAGGACTCCCTGAGATGAGCCTGCTCTATTGAATGGGCTACCGGAGATATTATAGAGGGGGTTTTCACCGAAGAGGCATTCTTTTAAGCTTGCTATGGATTGCTTTGTTTCTTCATTATCACTCAGAAAATTAATAGGCATTGTGGCATGCAACGTTTCAATTTCCAAGTTCTCTTGAATATGTGAGTGAAATACCGTTATATCACTATAGCCAATGATCCATTTTGGTGATGAGCGGAATCTTGTGAAGTCGAGTTTATCAATATTCCTGCCTGTTCCGTATCCTCCTCTTGCACATATAATCGCTCGCACCTCTTCGTCATCCAGCAGAGATTGCATATCAGCACTGCGTTGTTCATCAGTTCCGGCAAACTGATGATGAATTGAAAATATATTAGCTGGTAAAACTACCTTTAGGCCCCATGATTCAAAGGTGCTGATAGCAGGTTGAAGTTCTTCAGGTGTTATCTTACGGGCAGGGGCTGCAATAGCGATGGTATCACCGGTTTTAAGAAATGCAGGAGTGGTCATTTATTATCCATAATTTCATTCAAAGGTAAAAAGAAAAAGGGAAGAAACCACTCTCCCCTTTTCATGCAACCTAACAACCAATCATGAATATAATCTTGACCTAAGCATCCCGGAAGGATTAAAAGCTATTTTATTAAAATCTTTTATTTTCTGATATATTTTATCGTGATAACTTACTAATTCATGTAATGACCCTGATTTATAAACGTTGTATATTTCTGTTACATCTATTGAATCAGAAATTTCAGGGTAGTTCTTATTTATCAATCTGGCAAGGTGCTCTATTCTATGTAAATATTCCTCTTTGGTCACAAGAAAAAGCCCCTTGTTTCTACTTCCATTAGTAATCACCTTTTTCATCATTCCTCACTTTCCCCTTTAAATGGCACACCAATCAGAAGTACAAAGTTCTTTTAAAAGAGCATTCTATCCGTTACATTTGTTGCATATTTTTTTATATATTCTTACACTGAAACACCATTTTTTGATACCTTTGAGCAAGTGAAAATGAAGTTATTTAAATGGTGTGTTTAAAAGTTGAAGCTTATTGATCACAAATAAAGTACTGCATTTTAGCAGTACCAATCAAATAATATAATACTATGGAAAATACAGACAAAACTAGTACTGCACAGAAGTCAGTAAAAGGGACGAAGACTGAGCTGAATCTATTGAAATCATTTGCCGGTGAATCGCAGGCTGCAAGACGTTACAAGTTGTTTGCACAACAGGCAAGAGAAGATGGTTATGAGCAAATAGCAGCTTTTTTTGAAGAAACAGCAGACCAGGAAGATATGCATTCTAAAACTTTCTTCAAGTTTCTGGAAGGCGGAATGGTTGAAATCACAGCCTCCTATCCGGCCGGAGTAATTGGTAGCACAGATGAAAATCTTAAAGCAGCAGCAGAGGGTGAAAATGAAGAGAGCTTCTTGCTTTATCCAGAGTTTGCTGCTACTGCAGAGCAGGAGGGCTTTAAAAAAATCGCAAGCATTTTCAAGTTGATTGCTTCAGTAGAAGCTGAGCACGAAAAGCGGTATCTCAAATTATTGAATAATTTACGTGAAGGTAAAGTATTTGAAAGAGAAGAAGATGTTGTGTGGGTTTGCCGTAAATGCGGCTATCACTATAAAGGTAAACGGGCTCTAAAAAATTGTCCGGTATGTGATCACCCAAGGGCTTTCTTTGAAATTGAAGAAGCAAATTACTAGTTAATGGTATTTCATGACGGGAAAAGGCTATATATGGTCCGTTAAAATGTTTCAGACATCCGCGGATCTTCCATTATAGCCTTTTTCAGTCTTTCTTTACAGTTGTATTTCTTGGTCTTGGCATAATTTTCCGAACTATAGCCCATTGTATCAGCTATCTCTTTAGAGCTGAATTTCTGTAATGAAAGAAGCAAAATACGCTGACAATCCTTTTCCAGGGCGCTAAAATGATCACGATAAATCCTATATCGAAGTTGTTCCATCTCAGCCATCTCAATACTTGCGCTCTCAGGAATGTTGATAAATTTTTCTAGAACCTCAAAATTATCCATTCCCTTTCGTTTGACCTTTAAACGCTGCATCCACAGGTTACGGCTAATTGAATAAAGATATGTGAGGAACGAGCATGAAAGATAGAATTCATCCTTTTGAACATTCTTGAGTATTACTAACAATGATTCCTGGAATATGTCCTCTGCATCTTCCTCATTTCCTGTGTTCTTCTTGATCAGGAACTTAATAGTTGGGAAAAACTCCTTGTAGACGTGTTTGATGATGAAATCACTATTGAGCTTTAAGCCTTCAATTATTGCGCTGTCAGAATAGTGTATCATTCAGAAGTATATTTTATTGTCATCTAATATACCGTCCTTGTTTCTCTGAATTGGTATCAAAATCTCAGGTATATTGTAATAGAGATTATAAAATTATAAAATTAACCGACCAATTGAACAAAATTGGCAATAATTCATAAAGAAAAAAAAATTTGTCAATAAACAGAGAGGTTGCATAAATGTTTTTAAAGAATAGTTCAGAATTCCAAAAAAACTGTTTTGAGATAAAGATTGTAGTCACTTCCGACCTATTAACTATCTTTATCTCCTCAATTTTAGCGATGCAATAAAATGCTGAAATTAAAGTTTATTACTGGACTACGATACAATTGAAGCTTTTACAATAAAGACGAACTGTTAACCAATTTTATTAATGAGAGCACTTAAGGTAAATTTACTGATTTTTATTATTTTTTTGAGCAATATTGTTACAGTATTTTCTCAGGAAGTTGGAATAGGAGAGTGGCGTGACCACCTGCCATATCGGAATGTGATTGCGGTTTCAGATGGAGGAACACGTATTTTTGCAGCAACTCCATATGCATTGTTTTATCTTGACCATGATGATAATAGTCTAAACAGAATTACCAAGATAAATGGACTAAGTGATGTTGGCATCAGTAGTATTGAGTACAACAAGAAATACAATACACTTGTAATAGCTTATTCGAATGCCAATATAGATTTGATAAAAGGTGATAGAATAATCAACCTTTCTGACATTAAAAGGAAGCCAATTCTTGGAGATAAATCAATTAATAGCATTGTTTTTATTGATAACCTGGCATATCTGTCATGTGGTTTTGGGGTTGTGGTTCTTGATATAGATGAGGAGGAATTTCCAGAGCCAATATATTATATTGGACCTGAGGGCTCAGCAATTAATGTTCAGGATATTGCATATAATCCAACTGATTCTATAATTTACGCAGTAACTGAAACGGGGATTTATTCAGCTCATTACTTTAACTCAAATTTGGCAAACTTTGCTGAATGGACAAGGGAAGTGTCTCCTGTGTTGCCATCAGGTTTGTATTCACAGATAGTTGTCTTTAACGATCGTATATATGTCAATAAAGCCGGGCCGAACTATGCAGATGACCAGATGTTTGTTAAAATAAATGGAGTATGGCAAGTTTTCGAGGAGCAATTTCTTTCTGACAGATATAGCATGGAAGTTTACATGGATAGGATGCTTGTTTGCAATAACTTGGCACTTGATGTATACAAGCCTGACGGAACCATGGATTATAGAATATGGACTTATGATCCGGGAAGCGTAAGTCCTCGTGATGCATTGATGCTTGAAAATAATATTGTTTGGATTGGAGATCAGCTGGAAGGTTTGGTCAAAGTGACTAATATTTATAATTATGAAAAGTTCCTCTTAAACGGACCTGATTTCCCTGATGCATTTGCATTATCATCCGCAAAAGATGATGTTTGGATAGTGCCTGGAGGTAGAAATACCTCTTTTGAACAACTTTATAGGCAGGCACGTTTCGCCGGTTTCGTGGAAGGGAGTTGGCGCACTGTTGATTATAAACAGGATCAGTTTCTTAATGATTATCGGGATGTTTATAGTGTAGCAGTAAACCCTTCCAATCCAAAACAGGTGTTTCTTGGTACAATGGGATATGGTATGCTTGAATACAATGATGGTGTGTTTGTTCAGCATTATACCGAGCTAAATAGCTCTTTGCAATTTCATTCTCTTTCGCCGGGAAGGATTGATGTTACCGGTTTGACTTTTGATTATGATAATAATTTATGGGTTGTAAATTCCTCTGCTGAATCAGTGCTGTCGCGAATGACCCCGGATGGAACCTGGACTTCCTATTCTCTTGGTTCTGCAGGTTCCGGTGTTGAAGTTGACAGGATTGTAATTGACAAGCAAAACCAGAAATGGCTTCTTGGCCGTAACCTTAATCTATTTGTATTCAGTGATAATGAAACACCAAATAATCCAGCTGATGACCAAACAAAGAAACTTTCGGCGGCATCAGGAAACGGGAATTTGCCAGGCTCCTTCGTTAAGAGTATTGCCGTTGATAGAGAGGGTTTGGTTTGGCTTGGAACAGATAAAGGAATCGCCGTGTTTTATTCGCCTCAAAATGTATTCTCAAATCAGAATTTCGATGCCCAAAAGGTATTAATTGAACAAGATGGTTATGGGCAATATCTACTCGAAACGGAATCTGTAACCGCAATTGCTGTGGATGGGTCAAACAGAAAATGGTTTGGAACTGATAGAGCCGGTTTGTTCCTTATGTCGGCAGATGGTACTAAACAATTGCTTCATTTTACTGAGGTTAACAGTCCCCTATTATCAAATTCGATCACTGATCTAACCCTTACAGAATTAGGTGAATTATTCATTTCCACACCTAAAGGAATCATTTCTTACAGGTCAGAAGCAGTTCCTCCCAAAGAAACTCTCAGTGAAGTGCTTGTTTTCCCAAATCCTGTTTATTCTAACTATACCGGCAATATTGCCATCAGGGGGCTTGTGGAAAACTCATCAGTCAAGATTACAGATATTGCCGGCAATTTGGTTTATTCAACTGATGCAATTGGAGGACAAGCCCTTTGGAACGGTTATAATTTCAATGGAGACAAGGCAAAAACGGGAGTTTACCTCGTATTCATCAGTAATGAAGATGGGTCAAAAACGGAAGTGACAAAGATCATGATTGTAAATTAGATTCTTTGTCGCCATTTTACGGAATTTGGACGCTATCAAATTTATATGCTTCAAGCAACAAGGGGTTTGGTATTTCATGTTTCCCGATATTCTGATAGCTCGGGCATAGTCAGTATTTTTACGGAGAATGCTGGTTTGCAATCATGTATAGTTCGTTCCTTATTCAGTAGAAATTCCAGGATTAAACCGGCTCTGTTCGGTCATTTGTCTTTACTTGATTTGGTTATTGACAATAAACCCGGCCGCTCGTTACAATATATCAAGGAGGTATCATTGAACAGACAGTTTCATGAAATTACTGATGATATGCCCCGTAGCAGTATCCTCCTTTTTATCACTGAAGTCTTATATAAATCTGTTAAAGAAGAAGAAGCAAATCAATCTCTATTTGATTTTATTGAATATAGTTTGCAAAATCTCAATGATTCTAACATACCTGTTGGTTTGTTTCACTTGTTGTTTTTAGTTCGATTATCTGAGCATCTAGGTATTGGACCAACCCATTCACTTATTGCAGAAGGAACCCATTTTGACATGCTCTCTGGGTTAATTGTCAAACAAAATCCAGGTCATTCCTTTGTTATTGTGGGTGATGCACTGAAGCTCCTCAAGGATATTACATTAATTGATTACCCATCACTAAATAATTTTAATGCTCCTAAGCTTATTAGAATGGAACTATTAAATAACCTGCTCGACTACTTTAGGATTCACTTGCCTGATATGTCAGAGTTGAAGTCAGTTAAGGTGTTGCATGAAATAATGAGCTGATTCTTTTCATTCACTGTAAGCTCCGGTATATATTTAACAGGGCGCTTCAAATCAGAAGTTCAGTTTACTCCCTACTACTTCTCAGTAGTAATCAACTCGGATAATCCCTATCTTTGCGGAAATTTTTTACCAATGTATCAAGAAATCAGCGAACAAGAATCAATTCGACGAAATTCCCTTAAAGAACTTGAAGCCTTGGGGATTAATCCTTATCCGGCAGAGGCCTTTAACGTTAATATATCAACCAAAGAAATACTCGATAAATTCCCATCAGATAATACACTTTATAGTGATATATCCATAGCAGGTCGTATAATGACACGCAGGATTATGGGAGCTGCTTCATTTGTTGATCTCCAGGATTCCTCAGGTAGAATTCAACTTTATATTAAACGTGATGATATATGCCCAGGAGAGGACAAATCACTCTATAATACTGTTTTTAAGCGACTTTTGGATATTGGTGACATAATTGGCGTAACAGGTTTTGTATTTATTACCCAGATGGGTGAGATATCAATACATGTCAAGTCTTTGAAAGTTCTCAGTAAGTCATTGCGTCCTCTTCCTGTTGTTAAAGAAAAAGATGATCAGGTTTTCGATGCATTCAGTGATCCTGAAGCCAGGTACCGTATGAGGTATGTTGATTTGATTGTAAATCCGGAGGTGCGTGATATCTTCATAAAAAGAAACAAGATCATCTCAATTATGAGAGATTTTTTCAATGAAAGTAATTATCTTGAAGTTGAAACACCAATCTTGCAACCAATACCGGGTGGTGCAGCTGCAAGACCTTTCATAACGCACCATAATGCCCTTGATATGACTCTATACCTTCGTATTGCCAATGAGTTATATCTCAAAAAGCTGATTGTGGGGGGATTTGATGGGGTTTATGAGTTTGCAAAGGATTTTAGGAATGAAGGAATGGATCGCACCCATAATCCGGAGTTTACCGTTTTGGAAATTTATGTCGCCTACAAAGATTACTTCTGGATGATGGAGTACGTTGAACAAATGCTTGAAAAAGTGGCTGTTGGAC
>JAEYXG010000165.1 GCA_023428585.1 Bacteroidota bacterium | reverse complement strand
AAGTTGGTAGTAATGGCCTTTCAGCAGGGCGACTTGAAGGTATTTGAGTCGGTGTTTAAGGAGAACTACTCTTCAATGGTCAGGGCTGCCCGTCGTATTCTCATTGACATAGAGCCATCGGAAGAGGTAATTCAGGATCTTTTCGTGAAATTGTGGGAGAAGAGAGATTCACTTATAATAAAAACATCCCTTCCGGCATACCTGCATAAAGCAGTTACCAATCATGCAATCAATTACTGGAAGTTTCAGCGGAAGACCGTGCGTTTCCAGGATTATATAGGTTTTGAGGTAGAGGAACTTCAGTCGGATGCGGCTGATGGTTCAATATTACACAATGATTTGGACAAGAAAGTGAATTCATTGATGAAGAGCATGCCTGAAAAGCGTAGAAAGATTTTTGAAATGAGCCGCTTTGAAGGGATGAAGAATCATCAGATAGCGCAGCAACTTGATGTGAGCCTTAAAACGGTTGAATACCACATGGCGGCGGCACTCGACTTTTTGCGTACAAAACTCACTGACTACCTGCCTATTATAGTTGGAGTTCTGCTGCTGTTTGAAAATTTTTAAAAAAAAAGTGCAAATCAGGTTAGGGTAAAACCCTGTTTTTGTTGTCTATAGTTCACGAGCATGAATCATAAATTAAATGAACTTTCGCATCAGTAAATATAAACACCTTATAATCAAGTATCTGCAAGGAGATGCCACAGAGGCTGAACAGAAGCAGGTAGAGGATTACATTGCGAAGTCTGAAAAGAACAAGCAGTTGTTTGAATCCTATAGGGGGCTTTTATTTCTGACCCAGAAGAAGAAAGTTGAATATAATGCGGATCAGGCTTGGGAAAAGGTACAACGCCGCATCCTCGCCAATAAGGAAGAGGTTATTGCCGGAAAGACCATCCTTATGAATTCAGCAAAAAATCGGTCGTTGGTCAAATATGCCGCTACTGCCGCCGCTGCCGTTCTGGCCATAGTATTTGGATTGGTTGCCCTTTTTCAGGATAATGATATTTCAATGAAGAAGTATACCAGTGGGCTTACTGTTTCTTCCCCTAAAACGTTACCTGACGGAAGTGATGTGGTATTGAATGCCAATTCAAGAATTAATTTTCCGGAGGTTTTTTCAAATGATGTCAGAGAAGTATCTATTTTTGGAGAGGCATTCTTTGAAGTTAGTCCTGACCCTGATAAACCCTTCATCATACATGCCTCAGGCCTTGATATTAAAGTACTGGGAACATCATTCAATGTTGAAGCCTATCCGGGCAATGATTATGTAAAAGTAACGGTCAATACAGGCAAGGTACTGGTTTATCCTTCTGCAACACCCGCCGGTCGCGAGGAAGCAGTTGGCAAACTGCTTACTGCCGGTGAAATTGCTACTTACAGTCATAAGTCAGGTTTACTGTTTAAAGGTGTCAACGATGATCTTAATGTGTTGAGTTGGAAAACCGGAATCCTTACTTTTAAGGAAGCAAGGCTTGCCGACGTATTCAAGGCTTTTGAGGAGAAGTATCAGAAACAGTTTGTTATTGAAGATACAGCAATTCTAGACCAGCGTCTTACAGCACGTTTTGAGAATCAATCATTAGAAGATGCCCTTGAGACACTTTCATTGATCTTCAATTTGAAGTTTGAAAATAAAGAAAGACATATCATGGTGCATTAATGAATTTAATTAGCCCTTGTGGTAATTCAGTTACAATGCAACTATGAAGTTTTCCCGTTTATTTTTCATCATCCTTCCACTCTTGTATTTCAGCTCTTTTATTTCAAGGGTAGATGCACAAACAGTCAAGTTAAACGAAAAGATTTCCTTTTCCATCAACAATGCCTCGGTTTCAGATGCCCTTGATGCTTTATCGCGTGTTACCGGCGCTACTTTTTCATATAATCCCGATCAGCTGCATGCTACCCGCAATGTGAAGGTGGATATGCGTGACCGCCAGTTGATAGAAGTGCTTGATGCCATACTTGGCCCCGCTAAATTTGGCTACCGGTTGATGGGAAACCAGATCATTATCTATAAGAATAAGCCGGAAGGCGACGAGAGCCCAAATGATGTGGATTCCAACGAAAACCTGACTGAGAGTGAGAACCGCACTAGCGGGAGAAACCGGGCCGGCATTGCTCAACAGAAACCTGATACTGTTTATTTGCTGAAGGAGGTTCATGATACGGTAAGAGTGACCGATGTTGTGGTAAAAACCGATACCATCTATGAAAAGGTGGTGACCCCTGTTTCACGAGGCGAGATATTCAGGGTTGTGCTTGCCAAGGAGATGACTGCTGCCTATAAAATGGATGTAGGTATCACCGCCGGAATTCTTCAGCCCATGGCTTTATTTTCGGCACACAACAGTTATTCACAGAAATTGGAGCAGTTCAGGGAGTCGTATTCCAACAAATCGTTTTCAGCTACCATGGGGTTTGATTTACGGTTGTCAAAGAGAAAGTGGACTGCAGGAACCGGCCTTCACTATACAATCTTTGGTCAGAAACTTGATTATACGTATCAGCAACAGGAAGGCGGATATTTCCGTAAAGATACGCTCGATCCCTATTATACACTTAGCGATGGTGATACCACCTGGTACTACATTGTTGATTCCACCTACATTCCGATTGACAATAAGCTATACAACTACAAGATCAACAACCATGTAAAGTACTTTGAAATACCCCTGGTGCTGCAGCGCAACTGGGGTTATAGATCGATGCTCTTTTATATCAGGGGAGGCATTATACCCGGATTTCATCTTGGTTCAACGGGCCAGCAGATACTTGCTGAAGAGAACGGGGTAATTGCGCTGAAGGAAATCAGGGCAAAGAGCGTTGTCCTTTCATACACTGCCGGGGTTGGCGCGGCTTTCCCGCTTGGCAGAAAGGCTATCTTCAATGCTGCATTGTACTACCGAAATCACTTCAGCAGTATCTATAAGGATTTCCCGATAGAGACACGATTCTCAGCCCTTGGCCTTAGTGCAGGGCTGATATATAAGCTTTACTGAAAAATTTCCTGAAAAGAGAGTTACTTTAGCATATTTTCATACATTATTAGTACTAAAAACCTGAAAAAACTTTCAGGTGTTTTATTTTGCCTTATTTTTACCATCTCAAATCGGATGCGGGAAATATAATAGATTATGCGATTGACCGGCAAACTGGTATTAATGCTTGTGCTCCTGATGATCTCATGCGGGCCGCAATTATTCGCCCAGCAAATACTTGCAGGTACCATGTCGGCCGA
>JAEYXG010000019.1 GCA_023428585.1 Bacteroidota bacterium | reverse complement strand
GTTTTCAATCTCTTCCTGTCCGGGCATTAACCTATAACCCAGCTGCATATTATATTTGATGGCATTATGGTTGGTTCGGAGGATATGGGCATACTGCCTGCTCCAGTTAAGGAAATGGAAGTTCAGTTCAATACCAGCAATTGAAACCAGGAAGGGCACAAATGTATTGAAGTACTCTGTACGACCTAAAAAAAGACCTGATTCAGAGGTTCTTTTCTCCCAGTTAATGTTTTTATCATTGAGCAAACCAACCTTCTCACCTTTATAATAAATGAGCAAATAGTTATTTTTCAGATTATTAACTGAGCGGTACCAAGCTTTCTGCTGCTCTGCAGTTATAAGCTCCCGGTATTCCATATTCAGCCTCACAGCATCAGAGTTACGCCATTGTCGCACCAGTTCAATATCCCGCTCTTTCAGTCGCTCCAAGACAATGCCATACTTATAGACTCTCATAAACAAGTTAGTTGCGAAGTGTGGTTTTAATGGAGTAGGGTGGTTTTCTGTTCTGCACGTTGTATATACGGCTCAGGTACTCACCCAGAACGCCAAGAGAGAGTAATATAACACTTGTTGAGAATAGCACTGCCACTATCATGGCTGTGAATCCCAGCGGAACATCCTGCACCAGTTTCTTATAGATGAACACGAGGCCAACGAAGAAGCTTATGATAGAGGAGATGAAGCCTCCATAAACCATTAACTGCAATGGTACGGCCGTGTAATATATTACCAGGTTGGTAACAATGGAGAAGAGCGACCGGGGGTTGTAATTTGACTTCTGGTAAGGCCTTTTATGATGATCAACCGTGGTGAATTCAATGTTGTTGGTATACCAGTTAAAGAGTTCGTCAATATAAATGAAGTTGATTTGATGGTTCAGCAGGTTCTTAGCAAGTGATGCCTTCATCAACCGGAAGGAAGAACCCGCACCCTTGGTTTGGAATATCCTGCGTGATGAATGCTTTAAGGTGGCACTGCCCAGGTTATGTACCATGGAGTGCTGTTTATTGCTGTATATGCCGTAAACAAGATCGGCATCAGTAGTGTGCATTCTATCAATCAGCTTTACTATCTCCTCAGGTGGATTCTGCAGATCATCATCAATGGTAACGATATATTCACTTGAAGCAGCGGCTATTCCGCATAGAGTTGCATTATGCTGTCCAAAGTTCTTGGCCAGTTTAATGGCTACTATATGTTCATAATATTCCTTCTGTAATTCGGCAAGCACACTCCAGCTGGTATCGGCACTGTCGTCATCCACAAAAATTACTTCAAACGATTTGTTCAGGCCATTGAAAGTCCCTTCCAGCCTTTGATAAAGTTCTTTCAACGATTCGCAGCTGTTATAAACCGGTACTATTACTGAATAATCAGGCATACGCACACTATTTTGAATTTATAAAAATCATCATCCACCGCCTAGTATAAGGTTGGTGGCTGAAACCCACTTGGAGGCATCAGAGAGGAAATAAACAATGGTATTGGCCACATCTTCCGGATCACCCAATCCCAGTATCTGCCGTGCTTCTATCATATCAACCGCCTGCTGTGAATAGTTGGAGGCTGTTTGGTCGAGCATTGGTGTTCTCACAAAGGCTGGAGCCACGCAGTTGACCCTGATGCCTTTAGGTGCCAGCTCAAGGGCAAGTACCCGGGCATAGGCTTCAATGGCCGACTTGGCGCTGATATACATGGCTCCACCTACAAAAGGATACCTGGTGGAGATGGAAGAGATAAATACCAATGATCCCTTATTCCTGGCAATCCTCTTCTTTGCCAGCAATGCTGATGTCAGTAGTACGGAAGCATTGAAACTTATACTGAATGTTTTCTCGATAACCGGGGCAGTAATATAACGGGCAGGCGACAGGTCAGATATGCCGGTGCTGTAAACTACCCCGTTAAGCTCAGGCAGTGAGGCAGCCAATGCATCAATATCACCTTGAACAGTGAGATCAGCAATAAACTGTTGATGCCCTTCTCCTTCAAGCATATCAAGGGTTTCCTGCAAACGGGCGGTGTCCCTGCCTGTAATCATTACTCTGGCTCCCATTTGCGATGCGGTGATGGCAGTCTGCCTGCCCAGCCCTGACGATGCACCCGTAACCAATACTGTTTTTCCTTCTAAACTAAATGGATTCATAATTTTATATTAGTTCTGTGCCTTCAAAATAGACACTTCAGGTACTATAATCTTTTCAGTTTCCATGAATATGGTGCCCCATGAAAGTCCTATGCCAAAAGCTGAGAGCAGCAGTTTATGCGATTTCTGCTGCAGTGTTTCCCTAAGCTGTGTTACCATGGTCAGGGGAATGGATGCACAGCTGGTATTGCCATAGTCTTTTAATGAATAAGGCACTTTCTCAGGGTCCACCTTAAGCATCTTACGCAAGGTTTCATTTATCAGCCTGTTTGCCTGATGAAAAACCAGAAAATCGAATTCATCCATTGTCCGGCTAAAATGCCTGAGGGTTGTTTTGATATTGGGAACCACCTCCCGGAGTGAGAAGTTGAACACTTCAATACCATTAAGTTCTATCTGCAGTCGATTCCTGTAAATGCCATCGCCATATTTCTTCACGGCGAATGAATGTTTGCCAGCCAGGTTTCTTACCCCACCGTCGCGTATAATGATAGCCTCATGTCCGCTGCCATCACTTTGTAAATTGAATTGCAGGGCAGGGGCTCCGGGCAAGAACTCAAGGGCTGTGGCAGTACCGGCATCACCGAATAGCGGGTAAGTACTCTTGTCGCGATACGCTGATGTAACATTCGACAGGTCGCCAACCAGCAGCAGGCTCTTCCTTATTCCCGTAGCCTTTATCAGGCTGCTAATTACCGACAGGCCATAAACATAACCTGAACAACCCAGGTTTATATCAATTGCCATGCATGTTTTGGGAAGCTTAAGCCTATCCTGAAGTATGGTGGAGGTTGATGGGATGATATAATCACGTGATTGCGAAACGAATACCAGCAGATTGATTTCTTCAGCATTCCACTGAAGATTTTCCAATAACTCCGTTGCCGCCTGAAAACAGAGATCGGAAGTTGTTTGTCCTGCCAGGGCTACATGCCTCTGCTCAACGCCAATGGTTTTAATCAGCAGATCACGCTCACTGCTTTTTATCCATTTGTAATCATGATTGGATAATACTTTTTCAGGCACACATGCAGACATCCCTGCAATACGTATATCGTCAATTTCAAAGAGAGCCATATGGTTTTATAGTGAGAGATTCCTCCTTTTATAGGAATACACAAAGCTAATAAAAATGTATAAACGCACACCGTTTACCGATTTTAATGTATACTTGCAAACGTAAATCTGTTGTGTAAACAATATAATTGTTTGTGATGAATGGTTTAAAAAGGAAATTGTTGCTTATCAATCCTTCAAATCCTAAGCGTGAGGGATTAGTGCAGGATCCCACTACCCGTATGATGCCCATTGCCTTGGGTATTGTGGCAGCACTTACACCTGATAATTGGGAGGTTGAATTATTGGACGAGAACTTTGAACCATTCAAATTCATAGAGGCTGATGTGGTTGGTTTTACATCATTCACTGCCACTGCCTCTAGAGCCTATGAGTTGTCAACACTCTATCGTGAAGCAGGCATTTATACTGTTATGGGAGGCATTCATGCCTCCATGTATACGGAAGATACCGTAGGTTTCTTTGATACGGTGGTTACCGGTGAAGCGGAGTCTGTATGGCCGGAATTTATCAGGGATTTTGAAGCCGGCATTCCGGAAAAGCTATACATAGGCCAACAGGTGGAGGTCAGTCAAATACCATTCGTACGCCGTGATATTTTCAAATATCCATACATCTATGAACTGGTGCAAACATCAAGAGGCTGCCCCATGGGATGCGACTTCTGCTCAGTTACTCAAATGTGCGGTAAAACATACCGTGAAAGGGATGTGGAAGTAGTACTTGATGAATTGGAGAATACTCCCGGAAAACTGCTTTTTTTTATTGACGATAACTTATTGAACAATAAGAAAGGATCAGAAGAGCGTGCCATTCGTCTGTTTAAAGGGATGGTAGAGAGAAAGCTCAATAAATTATGGGTATCGCAAGCGGCACTTAATTTCGCTGATAATGAAGAGGTATTGTATTGGGCGCGAAAGAGTGGCTGTATGATTATCCTGATAGGAGTGGAAGCCGAAACTGCTGAAGCATTGACGGCAGTGCGCAAGAACCTTAACCTTAAAAAGGGCGTTGATAACTATGAAGGTATATTCCGCAAAATTCATAAATACGGCATCGGAATAAACGCTACCATGATCTTTGGTATGGAAAGCGATAACATGTCGGACCTTTATGCCAGAAGGGATTTTATTCTGAAAAGCAGCTTTGATAGTGTGCAAACCTCTATAATGACGCCTCTTCCCGGTACGGCCCTCTTTAAACGGATGGTTCTCCAAAATAGAATTACCGCCACAAATTATCCTAACGACTGGCCACTTTATGATGGTACGCAGGCTATACTCAATTTGCCTCACCTTAAGGCAAATGAGGTTAAGGAAGCAATGGATGGGATATGGCTTAGCATTTACAGAAAGGAGGCTGTTCGTAGAAGATTATTCCGCACTATCAAGAATACAAGAAGCTTTCAAACCGCTTATTGGGCATATGGATTGAATCACATGTACAGCCGAATGTTCCTTGAAGGGCGCTATAATATTGATGCAAAGGGCAATGGAGTCCCCCGATCTCTATATCTTAAGATCACTGATAAGATTGTGTTTTTGCTATACCTCTTTCCATGGCATAAAATATCCAGAACCTTTGCAGGTAAGGACAGGAAACAGTAAGATATCAGTATGCTTATTAAGGTGGTGGCAGGCTATACCCTCGCTTCAATGATCTTGTATATATCCTCCACTGTTACAGAGTTGGCAATATCCTCTGCATTGATTGTCACATCGTATTCTGTCTTGACCATTGCTATCAGAATCAGTGCATTGATGGAATTCCATTCAAATACCTCCCTGAAAACGCTGGTTGGTTTAAGGGTACCTGGTTCTATATCATCAAACTCCTCTTCGATGTGGGTGATAAACTCGTCAATATTCATGTCAATGTGAAATTAGGAGTTGCAAAGGTAACAATATTTCCACTTGCAAGTTTATTTGATAAAACCTTATCAAATACTGCCACTAATGTTATTTTGATTATACTTGCAACCACATAGCATTCTGAATTACTGTTGATAGAATGAATATACCTACACGAAGGAAGCTGCTGCTAATCCATCCGGCAAATAAGGAGCGCAAGGGCTTCATGAATGACATTAGTACCCGATTTATGCCTATCGGTTTAGGCATTGTGGCTCAGCTAACGCCGGCTGATTGGGATGTGGAGCTTATAGATGAAAGCTTTGAAGAGTTCACCTTTCAGGATGCTGATCTTGTTGGCATTACTGCCTTTACTTCACTGGCTTTCCGCGCTTATGAAATTGCAACAATCTATCGTGAAAAGGGGATCCCTACCGTTATGGGAGGTATTCATGCAACCATGAATACTGCTGAAGCAATGGAGTATTTTGATGCGGTACTCACTCATGATGCTGAGGGCGCCTGGCCTGAGTTGCTGAAGGACTTCGAGGCAGGCAGAATGAAAAAGCTTTATAATGGCGGGTACGCCAACATTGAAGATATTGCCAAAGTGCGACGGGATATCTACAATAAATATCCGTATGCCTACGATCTTGTGCAAACTTCCAGGGGTTGTCCCAACGGTTGTGAATTCTGCTCGGTTACTCACATGTGCGGACAATCATACCGTGAACGTAACATTGAGGATGTGCTGGATGAGCTGGAAGAGACTTCCCGTAAATTACTGTTCTTTGTTGATGATAACCTGGTAAACAACAAGAAAGGCGCGGCTGAGAGGGCAATCAAACTCTTTAGGGGAATGGTTGACCGGGGTATCAATAAACACTGGCTATCACAGGTGGCGGTCAATTTTGCCGATAATGAAGAAGTGCTCTACTGGGCTCATAAGGCAGGTTGTAAGTTGGTACTCATGGGCGTTGAAGCTGAAAAACCGGCTGCTCTCAAGGATATGAGAAAGAACTTGAATCTGAAAAGAGGTCCTGATAATTATGAGCAGGTATTCAAGCGGATACATAAGCATAAGATATCAATACTTGGGACCATGATCTTTGGTATGGAAAGTGATTCAAAGGAGGATCTGTTTGCCCGCCGTGACTTTATCCTCAACAGTAGTATTGATTGTTGCCAGGGTACAATTATCACACCACTGCCCGGTACTACCCTTTTTGAAAAACTTATGCAAAAGAATTCCATAGTTTCAAATGACTATCCCCACGATTGGCAGCACTATCATTGTATGAAGGCGGTAATCAATACTCCTCAGCTAAGCCGCGATGAGCTTGAAACAAATATGCGCGACATCTGGCTCAGTATCTATAACAAAGAAGCTATCCGTCGCAAGCTGTTCAGAACTATATGGAAGACCCGCAGTTTTGAAGCGGCATATTGGTCATACTCGGCCAACTTCAACTACGGTCGTATGGCTCTTGAGGAAATCATTGAAAAAGATAGCGATAGCGTTAACAATAATATGGAGTGGAAAAACCGCAAGCGCTCCCTGTATCTTAAGCTAACCGACAAAGTCCTTATGCTGATCTATTTTTTCAAATGGAGACGCCTCACCGGAAAATACTATAACTGATTCCAAGAATGCAATAGCGCCGGGCTATAGTATATACCGCTCATTCAGATAACTTAAAGGTGATGCTATGGATGTTATTCCCGGAGCCTGTCGGGGTATTGGGATTTAGCCTTATATACCCCGATGGTAGCATGCTATATGTCGTTGACCAATGTACTTTCAAATTCTCCGGCAATGTACCGCTGAATGAGCTTATAGCGCTGAAGTTTGCCGCTTGAGGTCTTTGGTATTTCATTTGACCGTACCATAACAAGCTGATCAAGGGTTATGCCAAGTGTGCTGCGCAACAGGTTGCGCAACTGACGGAATGTTTCCTGTGCCTTCTCCCCCGGGGAGCCTGCCAAAAATGCCACTACCTCTTCCTTATCGGACTTGTGATTGGTGGTGCCTGCAAAACATACCTTTCCATAGCTGATTCCTTCAATGGTACAAGCCAGTTCTTCAAGATCATTGGCAAAATAATGCCGCCCGTTTTTAAATATTATATCCTTATGCCGGCCACTTATATAATAACTGCCCTTATAGAAGAATCCTATGTCGCCGGTGTTGAACCAACCATCTGAAAATGATTTTTGGCTTTCTTCCCCGCGCTTGTAATAACCTGTAGTGATAGAGCCTCCCCTCAGGCAGATAACGCCTGCCGATCCCTCAGGTACAGGATTATTATCATGATCAATGATCATGATCTCAATGTCATTCAATGGCACACCCACACCTGCTATCAGCCTGATATTTTTAGTATTGTTGCCTGTTATCCTTTCATCTTCTGATCCTGTGGAAAGTGTATCTGAAGGGATCTCCTTGGCAATGCCATCCCGGTCAAGGCTTAGTGCATCAAAGGCCGTCACAACATAGGGGGTCATCAATGGAGTGAAGGTTGCCGCCAGGCTGGCCTCTGCCAATCCATATACCGGCATCATGGCTTCAGGCCTGAAGTTGTATGGCTTCAGCTCTTCCACAAAATCATTCATTATCTGAACGGAAATAGGCTCCGCTCCATTGAGCAATCCTTCCAGGGCAGAGAAATCCCAGGCCGGTTTTGTTTTTAATCGTTTGAGGTGCCTTAGCGTAAGTGCCAATCCAAAGTTGGGACAGCCGGAGATCTTTACTCTCTTCTGCGTGAGCATATCAAGCCATAGCCCGGGATTCTTTATGAAATCAATGGTTTCCAGATGCCATTGGCTTATAGCACAGTATAACGGGGTGAGATGGTATCCAATCAGCCCCATGTCGTGAAACAGCGGCATCCAGTTGCCTGTTGTCTCTCCATGGTGGAATTCCAGGCCTATACGTATGGCATCAAGATTTACCAGAATGTTGAAATGGGTGAGCATGATCCCCTTGGGATCGCCTGTGCTGCCTGATGAAAACTGTATGAAGGCAACGTCTGATGGGTGAATCTCTACTGTTGGGAGTACTCCATTGCAATTCAACCGGTCAATGGTCCGTATATTAAGTCCTGCAACATCCTCAGCGGCAGGCATGATACTCATGAATACCGGTGGTTGGTCAAGTTGTTCCACTACCTTCATCAACTTTACCACCGGGGGATTATAGCCGGCAAAGGTTGGTGGTGGCTGCAATACCGTTGGAATAACCCCACACAAAAAACCGGCCCATAACAGTATCAATGTTTCACGGTTGGTGGCGGTTGCTATAATCATCTTATCGCCGGGGCGCAGTCCTTCATTCACCAAACCTATGGCAATATGCGTTGCCTCACTCAACAAGGCAGGGTAAGTGAGGGTTGAAGTCTCCCCATTTTCATGGAAAAAACCAATTACAGGATTATCAGAAGCTTCAGAAGCCCTTCTGAGTATGGCAGGCAAGGTTAGTTCAGGTTGGTAATATGAGCTTATTAATGGCATTAACTGTTGGTATTAATTTGAAATATTTATTTTGCGTTATGCGTTCAGTGTTCTGCGATCAGTATTCCCATCCACCCGTCCTTATTGTTCATGATTCTTAATTCATAGTTCTTGGTTAGGAACCGCCAACAAAGAACAAGGAACCAAGAACAAAGATAGAACTCGGTACCCGGAACCGGGTACCGAGTTCTATCTTGCCCTTCGTGCGAGTTCAAGATAGTAATCAGCTTTTGTTGAATCGCCGGCCTGCATATAGAAGTTTCGCATTCTCATACTCAGGTCGTAGTTATTGGGATTAACCTCCAATGCCTTTTCAAAGTAGCCAATGGCTTTGGCGTTATCTCCCTGATGCAGGGCAAAAGATGCCAGGTTCAGGTATGGTACATCTAGCATGGGGTCCATCTTGATGATATCCTCGTTCAGTTTTATTGCCTTATCCAATTGATCAGTCTTTTCATACATCTGGGCAAGGTTCGACATGGTACGAACCTCCCATGGTTCCAATTCAAGGGCTTTCTCATAATTCTTCACTGACTTTTCATATTGTTCGGTAACCTGATAGGTATAGCCCAGATTATAATAGGCCGCATGAAGCTTAGGATTCGTTTCCACTGCTTTCTCGAAATATCTGATGGAAGAATCTGATTCATTGAGCAGTAGAAGGTAGGTTTCACCCAGGTTGTTCCATGCGTCGGGGTATTGAGGGTAAATAGCAGTGGCACGCTTGAAATGCTTGATACAGGTTTGTGCATCAGTCACTATCTCACTCCTTGGAACGCCCGATTTCAATCGTTCAACTACGTTACTACGGAGGTTGGTAGCGTAAATGAAATTAGCTTTGGCCGATTTTTCAAGATATGGCATGTCAGCTTCATACAATGTCATATCTGTCTTCCAGTCCCTATTCCTGTCAATAGTTTTCGCGGAAGCAGGTATAGTAATTACCAGCGCAACCAATAACATCCATGTCAATGTTTTGGAAGGTATAACTGTAGCTGTGGCCTTTATCCTGAAAAGCTTAAACATTCCATAGGCCAGGGCCAGACAGAATCCAAGCGATGAAACATAGAGGAACCGCTCAGCCACAATGCCGGTAGGTGGAGCCAGCAGATTTGAGAATATGGCAATGGTGATCAGATAATACAGGATGGCAAACGATAACAGGGATTTCTTGCGAATAGTATATATCGCGTAGGCAAATAAGCCTGCATGAATGACAAGGCTAAACCATACCAATGGATTTCCAAGCCCTGTAACAGGTATCATATTGAACCCATAGTAGAACAGCAGGGGATGCGGGAAAACCAGCATCTTCAAGTAGAACAGCAGCACCATCATGGAGGTGCCGATTCTTTCAGTGAAGGTCGGGTCAAATTGCAGTGGATTTTCAATAAACTGCATAGGACGTACTGTAGTGCCTATGAGGAACCGGGGTATCAATGCTACCAGCAGCAGAATTCCTAAGATCAGGAGAGAAG
Organism: Bacteroidota bacterium; assembly: GCA_023428585.1. Taxonomy (GTDB): domain Bacteria; phylum Bacteroidota; class Bacteroidia; order Bacteroidales; family Lentimicrobiaceae; genus Lentimicrobium. The sequence continues at coordinate 3,782 of JAEYXG010000019.1, read as the reverse complement.
TAAGGATGAGCTTTTTTGTGGGTATATTGGTAAAGTAATAGAAAACCAGCGGAATGATAAATACAAAGGTCATAATATTGACTTTCGACATATAACCAACAACAAAAGCCAGGAGTGCCCACAGTATATATATACGGCGGCCTGATTCATGCCAACGCATAAAGTAGTGTATGCTCAACAGCGCACCCAGGAAACTTAACAGTTCCTCACGGTTCTTGAGGCTGGCAACCACTTCTGTATGCAAGGGATGAACCATAAAGAACAGCACTGTAAGGAAAGGCAGCCAAATATTGTAACCCTTAAGTAGTTTCTGCAGTAAGCTGAAGAGCAGGAGTCCCGTAAGGGCATAAAGCAGCAGGTTAATGAAATGGCTCACATGAGGATTACCTCCAAACAGCGACCACTCAACGGCGTAAGTAGCCTTGGCAATTGGCCTGTAACCGTAACTGTGCTGACCGCCTTCCTCAGCGTTCATGGTAATATAGTTTGAACTGAAGATAGTGGGTATAGCCTTGATTCCCTGTTGCACTATGGGATTGGAGGCAGTAACGTATGAATCATCAAGTGAGTATTTGTTTGAAATGGTATTTCCGTATAGGATAAATGCTATGACAATGATGATCAGGTAAAAAACCTTCTCGTTCATTGGTTTCTGCGGACTCTTCAGTACAACCGGTTTAGCAGTCTGCTTAGTGGCAGGGGTGCCGGGCTTTATCTTTGATTTCATGAATGTCGTTGGTCTTACAAACCTTATTTTCAGGTTGCAAAGAAAAGCAAAAAAAACGATTGTTCCTGAGGATCGTTAATAGAACACTGATCTCACTGATTTATCAGAGTTAAGGCAATTTAAGAAATCCTTTTACCTTGATTTCGCCATCTGGACCCACTTATTCACCATCACCGCTTCATTCTTTACCTGTGAATCCATTGTCATGGCATTCAATGCTTTTAATGATTCATCAGGAATGGAGGTTGGAGCATTCTGACTGTAAAAGAGCAGCAGAACCACCTTACCCAGATATTTTAGCTGATCATCTTTGGTTTGGGGATTGTCGGTATTTAATAGTTCCTTTTTCAGATTGAGCAATAGTGTTTCCTTAACGGGAAACTCGGGAACAAACACATTTACCTCCCTAATCCTTACATGTTTTGGTATAGCCGGGAGAACCGTCCTATAGTTTATATAACTCTCAGGAATATCAATAAGGATTTTATCTTCAGTAAAACTCACCCACACAAACAATGAATCGCATGGGCGCACCTGTGATTTAGCAGATACGGCAACAAATATTAATAGCAATAATGATAATGTTCTTTTCATTTAGTTTCTTTACTTATTTGTGGATAGGACAGGTCACGACCTGTCCCTACAACCACTTTGAACTATATTGAACCATATTGAACAACTTTTGAACTAATAGATTATAAATCTTGCACTCCCAACCTGCCGGTTTCCCGCATAAACCACTGCCACATACATCCCTGAAGTCCATGATGAAACATTCATTTCAGCTTCATCCGTTCCTGCATTTACAGGCACAGCCCCCATTTCCCTTCCAAAGATATTGTAACAAACAATCTTGATATTCCTGTGGTGCTCTGTATTCTTCAGTATGAACTTTATTTCATCCCTTGCCGGGTTGGGTGCAGGTGTTAACGGGATATGCTGAATGGATCTGTAATATTCCTCTTTTGTGGGTATGTTCTTCACATCTACGATTACCTCACAATCCAGGTCGATGGTTTTTGATATAATGGTATCAGGGCATAAGTAATCATAAACGCGGGGAACAGTGTAGATGCTGTCGTATTGAAGGGATGTGTTGAATTTCATCAGGATAACATCCTGCTGTATTGCTGTTGTACCTACTACTGAACCGGCAAGTATCTTACCGTCAGAAGTAAGGATTGTTTTTGAGCGGTAACTATGGGCGCCAACCCTTAAAAAACTGTTGTGCCATCCCCCAAGGGAATCCAATTCATGCAGACTAAAATTCTGTAAATAATCATTTGGATTGTTTGTCATATCAGTGTGGGAAAATAGTTTTCCATCACCGCTAAATAAAACATCCTGCAAAAAACCCTCGGCATAATATGAACCTATATCCGGTATTTGTGGAAGTGTGTCTCTTATAAAATTGCCAAGTGTATCCATTACAAGTAGCATGGGTGGGTATTCAACCCAAACCGGCCCTTCTATCGGTTTTGTAGCCCCTATGTAATAATTACCACTTCCTTTTTGTGTACAGCTGTTACCGGAGGAATAATAATTTGTATCCTCTGTCATAAAAGCAGATACCCAATCCTCCGTGCCTGAACTGTCAACCTGTATTGCCATTGCTTTCAAGCGGCACCATTCGGTACTATCACACCACCAGCATTTACCACTCAATAAAAATTCATTTTGAAAGGTTAGATGCATATCTTCCATTGTAGCAGGGTGAACAGGATACTGGCTGTAGTTGGCATATGATTGACGCCACAATGTACTTCCATCCTGATTTAACCTGTAAAGCCATACATTTGATGTGTCATCATTATTTTGTTGCACCAGCATAATATAACCTCCCTCCTGTAATTGATGAATTTCAGTACCCCAATCTGTAAGATTATCAGTTTTCCAAATCTTACACCATTCAAGATCACCACAGGCATTCAATTTAATTACTCCGATATCTCCTATATCTGACCAGTTCTCATGAGCTCCGCAAATTATGACCCCGCCATCATTAGTAGCTGAGATATATTGTGGCACATTTCGTTGCTCGTTACTGACTCCAAGTGTTACCTCATAAATGGGGTATCCATTAATATCCGTTTTAACCAGATAACCCTTTGTATCCGGATAAAACTCTTTAATGCCCAAAAGAAAATATCCTTGATCGTATGTTCCACAGAAATTTTGGAATGCTTCAGGCCTGTTTGGCTCGCCAATAATCCGTTCCCAGGATTGCGAAACTGCCGATAAAACAAAGAGCCAACATAAAATCGTCAAAGCTGTTTTCATAATCAGAAAAAAGACGGAGTTAAATTAAACACTCAACTCATAAAGTTAATAATTATCTTGAAATAATGAACTTTGAAGATTTTGTAAATCCCTGATCGTTCTTTAAACTAATAAGATAAATACCTGGATTAAAACCACGAGTACTTAAAGTTATTTCATCTTGTTCTTTATGAAGATTCCTTTTTAATAGTAATTTACCTGCATCATTATAAATATATAATTTGGATGTCCTGAATTTGCTTGCGTACTTAATAGTAATAAAGTCAGTTGCAGGATTTGGAACAACTACCAAATAATTTTCAACCCGTTTCTCATTTTTAAGTTTAATTGGATCAGAATGTTTGCTTTCATCTATAACAGAATAAGGTTCAGAATAATTGGAAGCGTTATTCGCTAATAAAATACCTATTGCTGAAGCAGATACTTTTAGAGAGGGGCTAAAACTGAATAAATTTAATTTATCCGTTTGGGAAGAATCATAAACCGGATTCTCTATAGTCCATTGCATAAACTCAACTTGAGAATGTAACTCTGGTTCTTGAATGGCATCTAGATTTATAGAATCCAGTGCTATTAAATAGTTTGTATGTCTTCAAACCAATGTGCACCATTTAGGTTCATAAAATAAGGTGTGAACAATCAAAGGTAATAATATTTTATTTAAATAAAGTTTTCTTCATTTCATGTATGAGTATTTTTTCTCAGAACCCCTCCTTCTTTTGTGAGAGGGGATTCTGAGAAAAAATATTGTTGTAAAGTACGGCCTGTTGCTGTG
>JAEYXG010000294.1 GCA_023428585.1 Bacteroidota bacterium | reverse complement strand
TGTTTCCAATCATTGAAGCCTCCAACAACAAACATTGTTCCACCGGGATAAGGCAGTTCAAACGGAATAAAGAAATTTACCCAAGCGTATTCACCCTCGTCAGATACATCTTGTCCATCATCAGTTTTAGCCAGAAAGTTGCCATTTATATCTTCTTCTGTAATATACGGCTTGAATGCCCGTGGCTTATCGTGATAAAGATCAACAATATACCTGTTGTTCCTGATCTCAATGGATCTGATTCGTTCTGAATTATAGCGAAGGCTCTTGATATCGAAAAACCTGAATTCATTGCCTCCTTCAAATGAGAGAGTCCCATCAGTATATTGGTAGTCTATTTCGCCATCCCGAAGCATCAAGGGCTTGACATCGAATTTGGCATTGTCCCAGCGGAAGTTTTGAAGAACCACTACTTTAAGAGCATTATATGGTTCGTTTATAGGGTATTGTGGATTAAAGATGGAGAATGCCACTTCCTGATGGGTAAACCTTTCATCAATTCGGGTTGCTTGACGCACCAATGCCTTAACAGTTACTCTTTTATCGAGAACAAGTATTCGACGCATAAATGCAGGATTGTCAGGCTCACCTTCAGGATATACCTTGAGGATGTAGTTGCCCGGAATGCTGAAGCTTATTTCACGGTTTGGAATCTCAATACTGTAGTTTGTATAGGGTTGCAAGGTATTGAACGATGACTTGTAATTACGGATGTAATCATCAGTATAGCCGTTTAGGTATTCATTCTGCCATAGATCAGTTGGCGTCCAATCAGCATTGCAATGAATAAAGGTATATTGCCATGGCTTATATCCTGCTTCCAAATCATCGAATGAAAGGGTGAGCTTTTCATCAGTACCAAAATTTATTATTGGAGGTGTCAATTCCGCACCTGTCCGATAAAGCAGAACTGTACGAATGGAAGGATTCATTATCTGATCCTCAAGTACCTGTGAAAAACCGATTAATGTATTCAGAAACAGTACAAGTAAAATGCCTGTAAGTCTGTAAATTTTATGTTTCTCCATTGTGAATCTGTGAACAATACTAAGGTGATTTTGTTAATGCGGCATGTTTTTACAAAAGTAGGCATTACAACCATATCAAGTAATACATGCAAATATCTACATAAAAGTTTGTGAAGCTAATTATTGTTAAGTTAAAAACATTAATTTTGCCATTCTTCTAAAATTATGAAAGTCTGATAAACATAAACTATGCCGAAGACAATCAAAATTACTAAAGGTTTGGATATAAAGCTCAAAGGAGCTGCCGAGAAGACCTTATCAGTAATCAAACCAGAGAGCTTTGCCATTAAGCCAGCCGATTTTATCGGTGTTTTTCCACGATTACTAGTCAAAGAGGGCGATCAGGTGCAAGCCGGGACGCCCATATTTTTTGATAAATTCCGTGAAAACATTGTATTCACCGCACAGCACAGTGGCAAGGTTACCGAAATTAAAAGAGGTGATAAAAGGGTCTTGCTTGAGATCAGGATTGAAGCTGAGGAAGTTAACAAGCAGATAGATTTTGAACCGGCAAAGCCTGAATCCCAAACACGCGAACAGTTAAAGGAAAAGTTATTAAAAAGTGGTTTATGGACCCTCATCAGACAGAGGCCGTATAACATTATTGCCAACCCTGACAATACGCCAAAATCTATTTTTATTTCAGCATTCGATTCAGCTCCTCTTGCTGCCGACTATGATTTTGTTATTAAGGGTAAAGGTGAAGAGTTTCAGACCGGATTGGATGTACTTAAGGGACTGACTGATGGCAAGGTATATCTTAATCTGGGCCGGGAAACAAAGTCACCCGAGTTCCTGAATGCGAAAAATGTTGAAATTACTTCGTTTGTTGGGCCCCATCCATCAGGAAATATAGGTACCCAGATAAATAAAATTGACCCGATAAATAAAGGTGAAATTGTATGGACAATTAAGCCACAGGATGTAGCTACCATTGGCCATCTCTTCATGAAAGGGGTCATCAATCCCGAAATTATTGTTGCTCTTGCAGGTCCAGAAGTCATTAAGACGGGTTACTTTAAAACCATAAGAGGTGGGTGTATCAAGAAAATGGTTGAATCAAATGTGAGCAATAATGAACTTAGGTATATATCAGGTAATGTACTGACCGGATCAAAAATAAGGCCTGATAATTACCTTGACTATTATGATTCGACAGTTACTGTTATTAAGGAAGGGAATTATCATGAATTTCTTGGCTGGGCGCTGCCAGGCTTCGGTAAATTCAGTACATCTCGGTCATTCCCTTCATTTTTAACTCCCAATAAATCATATGCACTTGATACAAACCTTCATGGAGGTGAACGAGCCTATGTAATGACTGGGAAGTTTGAACAGGTATTCCCTATGGATATTCTGCCACTACAACTAATAAAGTCCATAATATTTGAAGATATTGACCTAATGGAAAACCTTGGTATTTATGAGGTTGAACCTGAAGATTTTGCTTTGATTGAGTTTATTGATACGTCAAAGACCAACATACAGGCCTTGGTAAGAAAAGGGCTTGAGATTATGCGTAAAGAAATGAATTAGTACACATTAATAATAATATTTCACGGATGAGATCACTGAGAAGATTCCTTGATAAAGTTAAACCACAATTTCAAAAGGGAGGGAAGTATGAGAAACTTCAATCCACTTTTGATGCATTTGAGACATTTCTCTTTGTGCCTAACCATACCACTCAAAGCGGCAGTCATATTAGAGATAGTATAGATATGAAACGCACAATGAGTGTAGTGGTGATAGCATTGATTCCAACCCTTTTATTTGGAATATGGAATGTGGGTCATCAACATTTTCTTTCTCATGCATTGGAAACAGGCTTCTGGGCCAAGGTTGCTTATGGCGCCTGGAAAGTGCTTCCCATAGTAGTTGTTTCATATGTAGTAGGCCTTGGCATTGAGTTTATTTTTGCCCAGTACCGCCATCACGAAGTAAATGAAGGATTCCTGGTTTCAGGAATGCTCATACCATTAGTGCTGCCTCCTGACATTCCATTATGGATGGTGGCAATTGCAACGGCTTTTGCTGTTATCATTGGTAAAGAGGTGTTCGGCGGAACAGGTATGAATATTCTTAATCCTGCTCTGACAGCTAGGGCATTCCTGTTTTTTGCCTATCCGGCAAGCATGTCGGGTGACAAGGTATGGATTGCCGAGAAAGCAGATGCCTATTCTGGCGCTACACCTCTTGCTGAAGCTGCATTGGGCACCGGTGATGGAACAATCGCATTTTCACATTCCTTTGCTGATATGTTCTTTGGTTTTATACCCGGTTCAATAGGAGAAACATCTACTTTGGCAATACTTATTGGTGCCGTAATATTGGCTGTTACCGGTATTGGCAGTCTTCGTATCATGCTTTCGGTTGTTGCCGGCGCCTTGTTTATGGGTTTGGTTGGCAATCTTGTTGGTTTGAATGCTTATATGGACGTGCCTTTCTATTATCACCTGGTAATGGGTGGTTTTGCCTTTGGAATGGTCTATATGGCAACAGATCCCGTAACCGCAGCACAAACAGGCGTTGGTAAAATATGGTACGGTTTCTTTATTGGTGTGGTTGCAGTGTTGATAAGGGTATTCAATCCCGCTTATCCTGAAGGAATGATGCTTGCTATACTTCTGATGAATGTATTTGCTCCGTTAATTGATCACTATGTGGTTGAATCAAACATAAAACGCAGGTTAAAACGCTCCCGGAAGAATATTTCATTGGGCGCTAAACCTCAAACTGTTTAATATCGATACACATTAATCTAAAAAAGAAGAAGATGTTCAGTAATAGTTATATTTTCAAGTATTCTGCTGTAATGGTGATTCTGGTTGCAGCTCTCTTGTCGGCCGCTGCTATTTTATTGCAACCCGCACAAGATAAGAATATCAAGGTTGAGAAAATTCAG